>JAIXOS010000301.1 GCA_027486695.1 Chitinophagaceae bacterium
AAGTGCTGTCCGAAATAATTGTTACTTTGATTCATTGTTTTAAAGTGTGGTAACTTCAAAACAACAAAAAGGGACGCAGAAATGCTTCCCTTTTAGCTTTTTATCGGACAACAATGATAAAAAATAAAATTTGTAAAAAAACATTACGAGTAACCAGAATTTTGGCAAAACAAAGCACAAAAAACAAATTGTAATAAATATTATTTGAATTTTACGGACACATTTGTTGCATTTTTTGCAGAAAACGGCATCTAAAAATAAATGTATTTTATTTGTATATTTTAAAGAAGAAAAATTTTTAAAAAAGTTAAAAAAAATTAGCAAAAAGTTGGCAATTTGATAACATTAGACCTAATTTAGCACTGCCTAAGAAAAAAAGGGCTCCTCTGTAGAAACAGAGCAGCCTCTAACGATTGCTTGCCATATGAAAAAAAGTTCGAAGTAATTTTTTTGAAAACTGTTATCAGTTTTTTTGTTTCATGGCCTCTAACCCGCTTGCTTGAACGATTGTTTGCCACTCTACGATTGCTTGTCATCTATCACTTAATCACATTCACAACACAAATGTAGTGTGGTTAAGTGATGCTTTTAAAACAACTTAAACCGTTTTTTATTATGCTAAAAGCGTTTTTATTGTGTTAAAACCCTTGACAGTAAAGCGTTTCAGCGAAATGAGTTAATGATGCCCAACCGTTCAACCGACATATTATTTCAATTGATTCAATCGCTTGAAAAGGCCGAAAAGCGCAATTTTAAGCTTTACATCAAGCGAAACTCGGCGAAGGAAGACCTTAAAATTATTCAACTGTTCGACGTTTTGGATAAATTACCCAATTACGACGAAAAAATATTGCTCAAAAAACTACCTACAGTAGAAAAACCACAGCTAGCTAACCTAAAAACCCATTTATACAAACAAATATTATCGAGCCTACGGTTACTAAAAGCTACCGAGAACATCGACCTTCAATTAAATGAGCAAATAGATCATGCACGCATTTTGTACAACAAAGGCTTGTACCAACAAAGTTTGCGCATTTTAGAACGTGCTAGGGAAATGGCACGGCTCAATCACAAATACAATTTTTTAACCCAAGTTATATCGTTAGAGAAAAAAATAGAAACCCTGCATATTACACGAAGTATGCAAGGCAAAGCTGAAAGGCTAGCACGAGAGTCGATCGAAGTAAGCCAACACATAGATATGGTATTTCGCTTATCGAATCTTGCACTACAATTGTATAGTTGGTATGTAAAAAATGGGCACGCCCGCAATTCTAAAGACGAAGCAAGTGTAAAATCATTTTTTAAAAATCATTTGCCGGCCAACGTTAATAAGGTAGATGGATTTTACGAAAAATTGTACTTGTACCAAAGCTATTGTTGGTATGCATTTATATTGCAAGACTTTTTATTGTATTATCGATATAGCCAAAAGTGGTTCGAGCTTTTTGTACAAGAACCTTCTATGATTGCAGTAGAAACAGGACACTACATTAAGGGCTTACACAATTTGCTCAATGCACATTTTGATTTGCGCAATTTTCAGCAATTTCAACATATTTTGAATGAGCTGGAATTGTTTTCTGCAACACCACTTGCCAATCAGCACGACAGCTTTAGAATACAAATATTTGTATATATAAATAGTGCCAAAATTAATTGGCATTTAATGGCAGGCACTTTTGCCGAAGGCCTAAAATTGGTACCTATTATTGAAGAACGATTGAAGGAATATGCTTTGTACATTGATAAACATCGCTTTTTGGTGTTCAATTACAAAGTGGCTATGTTGTATTTTGGTAATCGACAATTTAATGAGTGTTTGGATTTTTTACACAACATCATTAACGACAATGTGGGCATGCGCGACGACTTGCAATGTTATGCCCGTTTACTGCACCTGATGGCACATTACGAATTGGGAAATGTAGACATTATAGAATCGTTGATGAAATCGGTATACCGTTTCATGACCAAAATGCAAACACTGACTGTTATTGAGGAGGAGATGTTTAAATTCTTAAAAAATACTTTTTACGTACCTACCCAACCTACCAAAAAAGACTTTGAAAACTTTCTGCAAACCATTAAAAAGCACGAAAAAAATCGTTTCGAAACGCGCTCTTTTGCTTACTTAGATATTATATCGTGGGTAGAAAGTAAAGTGTACAACCAATCGATGAGTGCCATCATTTACGAAAAATATATGCAGCGTCGAAACCGTATTTACCACTACGCAATTAACAGCGCAACCGTAGACGCTATAAATTAACGCATATTTATGTAGCTGTTAACGCTTAGCACATATATTTGTTGCTCTAAAAAATGTAAACTCATTGCTTCAATGCTGTAAGTTTGCTTGCAACAATTAAATAAGAAAAATACAACAATGAAAAAAGTACTTTTTGCATCTGCATTGCTCGCCATTGCTACCGCTAGTATAGGACAAGCTAGCAAATCAATTCCAAAAACAAAGCCTGTAAAAAAACCGCTTACCAAACCTACTACATCGAGTACGGCACTAAAAAGCCTAAAGGATAGTGCTAGTTATGCACTTGGTGTAAACATTGCCCGAAACTTAAAAGCACAAAGCTTTGATAGCATTAGTATAGAATTGCTTCAAAAGGGATTGAACGATGTATTTGCAAACAAAAAAGTTGACTTGGGCGATGAGTCGGCCAACAATACTATTAGCGAATACCAACAACAAGTGTCGAGCGCAAAAGCAGGTGGTAATAAAGCTAAAGGAAAAGCATTTATGACTGCTAACGCAAAAAAAGCCGGTGTTATTAGCTTACCAAATGGTATACAATACGAAATACTTAAAACCGGTAAAGACACTACCAAACCGAAATTAGAAGACAAAGTAAAATGCCATTATCATGGAACCTTGATTGATGGAACGGTGTTTGACAGTTCGGTAGATAGAGGGGAACCCATTAGCTTTCCACTAAATGGCGTTATTAAGGGATGGCAAGAAGCGTTGCAATTAATGACGGTTGGCAGCAAATGGCGCTTGGTAATACCTTCCGATTTGGCTTATGGCGACAACGCTGCAGGACCCAAAATTGGCCCCGGTAGCACATTGATGTTTGAAGTAGAACTGATAGCGATCGAAAAATAAACAAACACACAAGCTTGGACTAGCATTCCACTTTATTGAGTTGAATATTGGTTCTACTTGTTGGTAATATGTTGTTTACGTATTCACAAGTAAACAATTATATTAAAAAAGGCATTAAAATCTCTATGGTTTTAATGCCTTTTTTATGCTGTTTATTCGGGGAAAAGATGCATACACAAAGCGGCTCAATAGGATTGCTACCGATGAATGGTGCCAACGCCCATGCAGGCCAATAGTAGTACTAGCTTATGGCTCATAAAAAAAGAAATAAGCTACGTAGCTAACAATTAATGGTGGATGAACAGATTATTTGTTATCAGTATGGCCTAATTTTTTATCGGGGCAAACAAGGTTCCGGATGGTTTGCTTTAAACTTTTTACTTCGGGAAAACCACCCTGTGTTACTCGGTCGAAAATCAGTTCATCATTGACGTAAATTTGATAAGTACCTGCAACAATTGCGGGTTTTAACAATACGCCTTCTACCTCGTTGGTAAACGTTGTTAAAATTTCTTGTGCCATATAAGCAGAACGAAGCAGCCAATTGCATTTGGGACAATAGGTAATAACAATGGTGGGTTTGGGTGGCATGATAACTTAGTATTGTGAGTAGCGTATAGTATAATGGACGCCCAAAGCTAGCAACCATTACCTTTGCTAGTGTAAAAATATTTTAGGTAAATGATTACAATTGGCGAAAAAATACAATTACCGGATTTTCCTTTGTTATTAGCACCAATGGAAGACGTTAGCGATCCTCCTTTTAGAATAGTGTGCAAAGCCAATGGTGCCGATTTGATGTATACCGAATTTATTAGCAGCGAAGGCTTAATACGTGATGCCATTAAGAGCAGAAAGAAGCTAGACATTTTTGAATATGAACGGCCTGTAGGCATCCAAATTTTTGGTGGCGATGAAGAAAGCTTATCGTTGGCAGCTAAAATAGTGGATGTAACCAATCCGGATTTATTGGATATAAATTTTGGATGCCCGGTAAAAAAAGTAGCTTGTAGGGGGGCCGGTGCCGGCGTGTTAAAAGATATTGACTTAATGGTTCGGCTAACAGCGGCAGTTGTAAAATCGACCTCTCTTCCGGTTACGGTAAAAACACGTTTGGGTTGGGATGAAGACAGTAAAAACATAGAAACAGTGGCCGAACGCCTACAAGACGTAGGAATCAAAGCTTTATCAATTCACGGGCGCACGCGTGCACAAATGTATAAAGGAGAAGCCGATTGGTCGTTAATTGCTGCCGTAAAAAACAATCCGCGTATACACATTCCTATTTTTGGCAATGGCGATATTGATAGTCCGCAAAAAGCTGTGGAATATAAAAATAGGTATGGTGTAGATGGAATAATGATTGGTCGTGCTGCTATTGGTTACCCTTGGATATTCAGAGAAATTAAGCACTTTGTGGCAACCGGGCAGCTATTAGCCGCACCAACTGTAGACGAAAGGGTAGAGGTAAGTAAACAACATTTAATACAATCCGTAGCTTGGAAAGGTCCTGTCGTAGGCATTAACGAAATGCGCAGGCACTATACCAACTACCTAAAAGGCTTACCCAATATTAAAGAATTTAGAAACAAACTAGTTACGCTGAAAGAAGTGGAGGCCGTATTGGCTGTGCTTGACGAAGTAAAAACACATTACCAAGGTTTTGAAATTGCTCCTCAACCTATAGAACTCATTAATTATCACGAAAATTGTCCGTTGTAACCATTGTATACACTCCAACAGCTACTTTTTGGGCTGTTGGGACGTGCGTAATTGCATATCGGCCACCAACAGCACATGGTCACTTAGGCCTTCGTCAACCATATCAAATTGCTGTACGGTAAATTGCGGATGGGTTAATATATAGTCAATGCGCAAGGTGGGCGCAAGCGAAACAAAGGTTCGGCCAATACCCGAGCCTTTTTCAATAAAAGCATCTTTAAAGCGTCCTCTAATTTTGAAATACGTGTAACTATTGGGAACATCGTTAAAATCGCCACAAATAACCGCCGGATGTGGTGCTTGCTGTAATGCAGTGTGTACCAAATCGGCCTGTATGCCCCTTCGGGTAAATGCCGGTTTCATTTTGTTGAAAATGTTTAATGATGCTGCAAGCGTTTGTTCTTGTTCTTTGATTTTTTCAATATTCTCATAGTCATTCTTTTTGAATTTAAACGACTGTAAATGGGTAGTAAACACCCTTATGGTATCGTTTTTATGCACTATAACATCGGCATAAATGAGGCTTTCGGCTTTGGGGTAAGGTATTTTGCCCGTACTAACAATGGGGAACTTAGAAAAAATGATACAGCCGGATACATATTTTCCATTGTTGCGGCTATAATCTTTAGAAAAAAAATGAAAAGGATATTCAGCTGCAAATAAGGCAATATTATCGGTTTCTTTAACTGATGAATACACGTGGTTAAACTCTTGCAGACACACAATATCGGGTTGTAACTTCAAAATACTTTCTGCAACATCGGTTCTAATTAATTTTTTAATTGCCCTATTTTGGGTTAATCCGTTAAAACTTTGGATATTCCAAGTAACCAAGCGCAAAGAATGTGGCAATTTTTCGGTGATTGGCGGTGGCGATTGATGCAAAGCAATAAAAACCCGCACTTGCTTATAACCTACGCCCAATACCAATATGGGTAATAAAGCAATGATTGGACGCATCACCAACCAAAATAATGTGGCAAAAGCCAACAACAGCACCAAATAAGGAGCCGCCAAACCGGCAAAACCTACCCACCAAAAATGTTTGGGATTTAAATAAGGCACCAAACACACATGCAAAAAAGCTATGGCAACCAATATGGTGAGTATCACCATCGTAGTTTTAGTAAATCGCCTTGCCCAACTTTTTGCCATGCAATAAAAGTAAGAAAACTATTGCGGTATTTGTATATCCGTTACAATAGGAAAATGATCGGAGAGGTGCAAAGGGGGCGAAAAATATTGTATCGGCTTTAATGATGGCGAGGTTAGCACCACATCTATACGAATACTCGGCGCTATACCATCAAAAGTGCCTCCCAAACCAAACCGATTGCGCAAAAATGCATCTTGCAAGCCACTTGCTATGTGGTGATACACGTAACTACTTGGCACCGCGTTTAAATCGGCACAAAATACGAGTGGATAAGGGCTTTTATTCAATGTTTCTTTGATAAAAATGGCTTGTCGGGCATGAATGATGTCGTAATTGCGCAACTTACCCAAAATGGTGGTATTGGTACTAAACCCACTTTCTTCCGTAATAAATGGATTATTGGCAATATCCGGATTGTCAAGTTTTAAGCGCATAGAACGCAAGTGCGTTGTATAAAACCGAATAGGCCGGCCATTTACCTGAACAGTAGCCCAAATGAGCGACTCCGGCGAGGGCATCCAATTATACAATACCCTACCTGTATCAATAAACGGCATTCTGGAAAAAATAACCACCCCATATCCTTCCTTTGAACCTTTAAAAATTCGTTTATCATCTACCGAAAAATACATATGTGCATAGTGTAAACTATCGGCAATGTGTTTTACGTTAGAAAAATACATTGGCTGCTCGCTCGATGAAAAATCTTGTAAACACAATACATCGGCATTGCTACTTTGTATAAAGGCCAATATTTGTCGTCTGATAGCTGTTGGCGAATCCACAGCTTTGCGCGAATCAATAAATTCCGATACATTCCACGATAGCAAGCGCATGCTTCCTTGCTGCTTGGTTTGTTCAATAGATTTATTGAGATGCCAACCAAAACAACTTGAAATGTTTCGATATCCAATCAACGTTATGGGCAATAGCCAAATGATTTTCTTTCTATCTATCAGCAATACCAAGAAGAGCCATCCTAGCATACCTATAAATAAATAAGGAAATGCCAAACTTAAAAAAGTACTGGGCCAAAAGCGCTTAGGATGAAAAAAAGGGGTAACACTAGCAACTAGATACACTGCTGCATACAACAAACTAAGCAAAAAGATAAACGACTTCAAGCGTTTTGCGGTAGTAGCTGTCATCATTACAATTCATCTTTTGCTCTGTTTAAAAATGCTTTTTCTTCATCGGTTAGCATAGGGTAGCCGTGTTGGTTGATTTTATCTAAAATAGCATCTAATTTTTGTTGGGTTACGTTAGGTACTTTTTTGTAAGGAGTGGTGGCTTCTGATTCGTAATAAAGCGCCTGTTTCTTGTTCTGAAGTTTGCTTTTTTTCTCCGGATTAAACAAGTCATCTACCCAATTTACCAAATCTATCATCCACTTGCTCCAATCGTTGCCTTTTTGCAATTGTTTTATAAATAGGTAGCCTATTGCCGCTGCCGATAGGTGAGCTACACCAACTCCGCCATTGGAACTTGCTACAGATGCAAAATCGAACGCTACAAAAATGAGTGTTAGTACCCACAACGGAATGCCGCCATTAATATTGGGCAACAATCGATAATCGGGTGCTAATGTAGTAGTGGCTACGGCTACCGACATAACAGCCGCCCCTGCCCCTAAAAAAGGAGGAATGGTGCTAATTTGGTTGTATAGAAAAGGAAAGAGATGTATAGATAACAAAAAAAAGAAGACCCCAATAAAACCACCATACAAATAAACCGGAATGAGTTTGCTGTTGCCGGCTAAGTCTTGCAAAATAAATCCAAAACCCCACAGCCACAACATATTACCAACCAAATGCCACACCTTGTAATGGGTAAACATAGCCGTTACAATTGTCCATGGTCTGTTGGCTAATTTTTCAGCAATTGTTGGCAATTGAAACCAATCTAAAATTTGTGATTGAAAAAACCCTTCTGATAGGGCACTATTGTCGTAACTGAGCGCATAAATAATGCGCAGAAAGTTGAGTAAAATAAAAACCAAGCCATTGATAGCAATTAATAGAATTAATGCATTGTTATCTTGGCCCAATAATGGCGTTCGTCGTGTTTCGCCAACCTCTCTAAATGCCATACTTTATAGTGTTTAAATAAAAATTAATGTTCGGTATTTTCTTGTTGTTGTTTTATCAATCTTTCAATAAAAGACGTAACCAACGATACGATTAAACTAAATATCAATGCGGTAAACCAACCATCTACACTAAAACCGGGAACAATTTCCGATACCCATTTTACAATTAATATATTGATAAATAACAAAAACAGCCCTAAACTAAAAACCGTTATTGGCAATGTAAGCAGTATCAATATCGGCTTCACAAAGCTATTGAGTAGCCCTAATACTACTGCTACCAATATGGCGGTGGAAGTGCCATCTACATGTACACCGTTCAATACCCATGAAGCTAGCAAAACGGCTACTGACGAAATAAGGGTTTTAGATAAAAACTGTATCATCATATAAAATATTAATAACGGGCACGCACCAAATAGGTTCACCCAAAAGCTGCGAACCATGAGTAGACTATATGCCTTTGCCGTTCTGTTCATCAGCAACTTAGCAACATGGAACAGTCAACTACTCATTTATTTAAACAACTACCAATTCGTAAAAATCGTCGGGTTGTAAATATCTGTTGGCTAGTTCCTGCAATGTTTGCGCATCGACTGTTTTGATGGTTTGCAAACTGTTGTAAAAATATTGCTCATCCAATCCATTCAAAATATAGCTCTTCCATCGGGCAATAATTTGGAAAGGCCCATCTAAGTGCCCCAACAAACTGCCCATCATAAAGTTACGTACCAAATGTAATTCATCATTTGAAATGGGTTCGTTGCGCAATCTTTCCATTTCAATGTACACTTCGCTAATGGTAGCTTCGCACACATCTCTTCCTGCTTCGGTGCTTACCATCCAAGCACTTGCTTGTATCAAATTTTGCAAATAGGCATGTATGCCGTAGGTATACCCTTTATCTTCTCTAATGTTGCTCATTAAACGGCTACCAAAAAAGCCCCCGAATACATTATTCAATACCTGCACTTTGGCAAAGTCGGGATGGTGACGGTTAGGAAATGGCCTAGCCAAACGAATAGCCCCTTGAACACCATTTGCATCGTTGATAATGCGGTGTTTTTTTTCTGCTGTTGGCAGCACCAAACTTTGAGGGAAAGCAATAGCTTGTTTGTTTAAAGGCAATTGGCCAAAAGAATGGTTGAGTTGTTCAATAAGGTTGCTAGCCAACTTACCGGCTACAAAAACGGTACAAAAGCCATTAACATAATACGTTTTAAAAAACTGTTGTATATCTGCTTGTGTTATTGCATCATAATCTAGGGTAGACGTGTATTTGCCATACGGGTGTTGCTTACCAAACAAATATTCATCTATCAATCTATTGGCAATAAAATCGCACTTTTTGAGGTTAACTTCTAATCGTTGCTTTTGATTTTGCTTATAAATGGCCAACTCCTCTTCCGGAAACACACTGTCGGTAACAATTTCGGCTACTACCGGCAATAAATGATGCACATGCTTGTTTAGGCTATGCAGTGTGATAGAGGCCGTTTCGTTATAACAATGCCTATTTAAATGGGCACCGTACATTTCAAAATGCTCGTTGATGGCAAATGCTGTTTTGGACGATGTACCATTTTTTAATAAAAAGCTTGTGGTTGCTGCTACAATATTTTTGTTTTCGAAGCAATTTCCGGCTTTAAATACCCACTCTATCATTGTTACCTCTTGTGCACCGGCATCTATGGCATATACTTGTATGCCATTGTCTAGCGTATGTAGGGTATATGGTTTTAATTGTAGATCAAAGTCAACGGCATCTACTATATTGGGACTAATTTTTCTGTTCATATCAGTATATCAAATGGCCTTCATAAAAAGGCATGACAATTTATGTTTAAAAAAATACCTATTCGTTATTGCTGTAGTAATGCAGGGTATTACCATTGTTGGGATTAAAAATTTGTTGCGCATAGGCTTGAATATCCTCTGCTGTAATAGTGTGGTATTTATCCAATTCGGTATTCATCAAATCGGCATCGCCCAACAATTCGTAAAAAGCCAAGCTATTGGCCCGGTTCATAACGCTCATATCTTCAAAAGCAATGCTACTTTCGGTTTTGTTTTTTACTTTCTGCAATTCGGTATTGGAAATAAGTGTTTGCTGTATTTTTTCAATTTCTTTTTGTACTGCCGCATCGGCATCTGCCATACGAACTCCTTTTACCAATTTACCATCTATGGCTATCAATCCATTATCAACACTTCCAAAATGGTAACAATCGATATTTGAAAACAATTGTTGCTCTTTTACGAGCGATTGGTATAACCGAGAAGAGCCGCCACCGCCCAAAATTTCGGTGATTAAGTCTGTTATGTAATACCCTTTTTCCAATCTACTTGCTACATGCCAAGTTTTTACAAAAGCATCTACAGGCACATTGGCTTTTACTTCGAGCAATCTTGGAGATTTTTGTTCGGGCTCTGTGGGTAAATTACGTACATATTTTTCGCCCATTGGTATTGGGCCAAACCATTTTTCGGCCAATTGTTGTACCTGCGGGGTGGTAACATTTCCGGCTACTACCAAAATAGCGTTGATGGGCGTATAGTGTTTAAAAAAGAAATTTTTTACGTCTTGTATTTGTGCTTTTTCAATATGGCTAAGTTCTTTTCCTATCGTCATCCATTTGTACGGATGGGTAGTATAGGCCAATTGGCGCATTTTGCTCCACACATCACCATATGGTTTGTTGATATAATGCTCTTTAAATTCTTCGCACACTACTTTTCGTTGTACTTCCAAACTTTTTTTGCTAAACGCCAATCCGAGCATGCGGTCGCTTTCTAACCAAAAGGCCGTTTCAATATTTTGTGCGGGAATAGAGCAATAATAGTTGGTCAAATCGTTGGTGGTATAGGCATTGTTATCGCCACCGGCTCGCTGCAAGGGTTCATCGTAATCGGGAATATTAACACTTCCGCCAAACATCAAGTGTTCAAACAAGTGAGCGAAGCCTGTTTGCTCCGGATTTTCATCGCGGGCTCCCACATCGTACATTACATTAATTACCGCCATAGGAGTTGAAGGGTCTTCGTGCACCAATACCCTCAATCCATTATTTAACACAAACCTATTGAAATGTAGCATAATAAAACCTATCTAAAAAAATTATACAATTGCAAGGGTGCAAAGATAACCCGCATCGATAGTTTTAAGGAGATGAAATTTGATGGGGTGCTACAATTTCTATAAGCAATTAGACAATGTTATGTGTTTTGTGTTAATTGATCAGTGCAAACCCGCTCATTACTAGGGCTTTTGCTCAAGTAAAATGTTTGAAATGCGTATT
The DNA here is from genome assembly GCA_027486695.1 of Chitinophagaceae bacterium. Lineage (GTDB taxonomy): Bacteria > Bacteroidota > Bacteroidia > Chitinophagales > Chitinophagaceae > Parasediminibacterium. Next base: position 11,394 of record JAIXOS010000301.1, read on the forward strand.
CCTGTAGCCTTATACAATAAGGCGCTTGCCAATATGTACCTAATTTAATACGCCAAACACGCAACTAGTTATTTTTATTGCAGTACCACCATTTTAGATACCCAAGTTTGTTGACCTGCGGTTACATGCACCAAATAGGTTCCGTTACTCAACGATTGTACGGGAACTAGCACCTGCTTGTTTTGGAAGCTATACGTCCCTTTGTGCAATACGTGACCAACTAAACTCACAATTTTTACCTCGGCTTGTTCCACCGCAGCAGGATTATTGGAACGAATGATGAGTTGATGATGTACAGGGTTAGTGACTATTTGGTAGCCAATACCTACAGGAACCGATATTTGCAATACTTGACCATACGTAACCGTTCCGTCGTTATCTACTATTTTAATTCGGTACAAAACAGGTTTTCCTTGTAAGGCGGATGCATTTTCCGTAAACACATAATTGTTGGAGATATTAGGGGCAATAGCGCCTAGAGGTTCAAATTCCCATCCGTTGGTGCTGCGTTCTACTATGTATTGGTCAATATTAACTTCGTTTGCCGTTTTCCAATGCAATTGCACAAATTGGTTGTTTATTTTACCGGTAAATAAAACAATTTTGGCAGGCAGTGTGCTTAAACCCGGACAGGTATTGTTCCAAATTAAGTTTACATATTGCGGACTATCTACAAAGGGGTTTCTATTTCTTTGAAATGTATAGGATGCATTATTCCTATTTCTTTCTTTATCACTTACCGGATCTTGGTTGTGCCATTTGATCATCAATTGCAAAAAAGGCACTTTCACAGAAGGGAAGCTATTGGCATCAAAAGCTTGCTTTGCATCAACATTAGTAGACCACCCGGCAATACTATCTTGGTAGCAAGTAACAAAATACAAAAAAGCCCTTGCTACATCGCCTTTAAATTCGTTGATGGGTTCAAAAACAGTTCCCGTAAGGCCTGCCACCGCCGAGCTACCTAGTTTGCTGCCATTCAAACTAGTATAACTTGCATTGGCTACCTCTCCGTACGGAAAATTGCTACGTTTGCCATTAACATGACCATCAGTTGGATAAATATGCAGGTAATCTGTTGCAGGCCCAGGAATACTGGTGTTGCCATCAAACCAACTTTGCGGTACAGAGTGTTCGCGGTTGTAGCAACTGTTTTCGCCACTGTAAGTACCACACTGTTTGGTACCAGGCGTGTATTGGTAAGGATCTACTTCGTTGGCAGCTTTGGATGAATAAATATCCCAAATAACATTTGCCGAAGCGGTGTCTGCAATGCCCACAGTTCGCGGCTTGATGTCGGAAATAAGGTATTGGCTGAACAAAGCACCGTAAGCACGCTTATTGCCTACCTGCACTATTTGGCTAATGGCCGTTTTTAAATTGCTACACGATTTTCCACTCGCATTCTTATAATAATTTGCCGGTGGCTGTGCTTTTGTAATACCCACTATCGCCAACACCCCTATACACGTCAAAAACTGTTTCATTCGCTATATGTTAAACACTAAAACTACTGATTTTAAACGAATTGAACAATTTAATGGCCATTTTTAAGGCGTTTTTTAATGTAAAATACTTTTTACTTTCAGCGATAGCAGACGCAATTGTTGCTGTCGTTGTACCACAAAGCGAACCTGAGTACCTGCATTTTGCAGTGCCGATTTGATAGGCTGCACATTATTTACAAATTGATTATCCATAGCAACTATCACATCTCCAACCATAAATCCGGCTTTTTCGGCAGGCGAATGGGGCACCACATCCATCACTTGTACCAAATGGTTGATTTGATAAACACCCAATCCGGAGTACGCATAGTCGAAAGGGTCCTTAAAATGGCTATTGGGTAATAAGTGGATGTGTTGTTGTTGGTAATTGAGTACTACATTAAAACGGCGCAACAAATCGTTGCCAATTAAGCCCCCCAATTGCGGATAAGCGGTTACCCCATATGCATCGTTAAAAACATAAACAGGCACTTTTTTAAACCGGTATTTACCAATTTGCACTTTATCTACATAGGTTAACTGCATGTCTGTTTTTCCTCCTAAGCCCTCCGCCTGCGTAGCAAAACGTTTTCGTTTGGCAGGTAACAATTGATTATCTGCCACAAAATTTTCCGAAAAAAGCATACACATACCGGCTCCGGTATCAAAAATAAAGCGTTGCCAAGCCACCTTTTGGTCGCCTACTAATGCTGCCATTGTTGGTATGCTGGCAAAATTGGCCTTTAATAAATACCCTTTAGATGGATAGTTATAACTACCGGATGTATAAACACTTAATTGCATATTGTCGTTATCAATGGCAACTAAGTACCTACTTAAAAAACCATACCCTAAAATGCCATCAATCTTAATTCCATAAGCACTGCTGAGTATTTCGTAATCGTTTACATGAAAATGAACGCTATCTATCTGCAAACCCGGTAAATGCAAGGTGTGGTTGTAACTGAACCACAATTGTTTTTTTCCTGCTATTCCCGTTATGGTTTTCTGGCTTTGTACCATCTGAAAGCCCATTTGCATGGCAGTTACCGAATCGATAGAAATGCCGCCACAACCGGTATCCAAAATAAAATTTAGCGTGTCTTGCTTTGCGTCTACTGTGGCTTGTACCACTGTAACACCCCCTGTTAGTTGTACAAAACCAAAGCGAGTAATGAGTTTTGCCACCGGCTTGCTTGTTTGGGCATATCCCTTGGTTGGAGGTGCTATCCACCAAGCAAGTAGAAACAAAATGCTGCGCATATGGCTACACAAAATCATGCTACAAATTACAACAAGCCGGCCATATTTGCAGAAACACTAGTTGCAAATGCTACTCCCTATTGATGAATGGTTCATTATATCAACTTATGTTCTGTGTAGCGAACCTTGATAACTGCATTCAGCCTGTTAAACAACATACTTGCCTTTTTTTTGTTGTTGTGTTGTTGAGTAAAGCCGAAAGGGTGTGTGCATTGTCTTTTTTACTTTACAACACCCGCACTTCAATAGGAAGCTTGGTGCATTTTCATTTAATCTATGTTAAACAGGCACTTATATTTGTACATTATTTTGTTCTACGATAACCAATGCCATGCTTATGGAAAACAGAAAACGCTTGTTCGATAGCATCGATCATCAATTGCAACACTTCCCGAAAACTGATATGTTGGCCTCCAAACAAAACGGCGAATGGAAAACCATCAGTACACAAAAAGCAAAAACCATTGTTAATCAATTAAGTGCTGGTTTATTGCAACTTGGGGTGAGTGGTCATGATATGACAGCTGAGAACAGCGATAAAATTGCCATTATCAGCAATAACCGTCCCGAATGGGTTTTTACCGACTTAGCCGTACAACAAATTGGCGCTATTTTGGTACCTATTTACCCTACTACCAATGCTAGCGAAGTAGAATTTATATTGAATAATGCACAAGTAACGTATGTATTTGTTAGTAATACCGAAATGCTGCAAAAAGTAAATAGCATTAAAGCCAATGTTGCTTCGCTGAAAGATGTAATTTCTTTCGATGCTATTCCCGGTGCTACACATTGGCAATCCGTACTACAACTAGCAACCAACGATGCCATGATGCAAATGGAACACATTAAACAAAGTATTCCTACTTCTCACATTGCCACCATCATTTACACTTCGGGCACAACGGGCACTCCTAAAGGGGTTATGCTTAGCCACAATAATATTTATTGCAACGTCATGTTCAGTAAAGAAAGTTTTCCTTTTGAAGACAATCCCTCTGGAAAAGTATTGAGCTTTTTACCCCTCAATCATATTTTTGAAAAAACGGTTACCTATATTTATCTGTTTAGTGGTATTGGCATTTATTATGCCGAAAACATGGAAACTATTGGCGATAACCTACGAGAAATTAAACCCGATGGTTTTACTACCGTTCCGCGATTGCTAGAAAAAGTATTCGAAAAAATCATGCTTACGGGCAGTCAGCTCACCGGCATCAAAAAAGCGTTGTTTTATTGGGCTTTGCACCTAGCAGAACAATACGACTATCACCAAAACAAAGGATGGTGGTACAATAAACAGCTTCAATTAGCCAACCGATTGGTATTTAGCAAATGGCGACAAGCTTTGGGCGGCAATATTTCGTTTATTGTAACGGGTGGCGCAGCATGCCAACTCAAATTGCTACATATTTTTAATGCAGCACAAATTCCTGTTTATGAGGGTTACGGCCCAACCGAAAACAGTCCTGTTATTTCTGTTAACCGAAAAGCCAATAGTGGTCGTAAAATTGGAACGGTTGGAGTGCCTATCAATGGTATTGAAGTCAAAATTGCTGAAGATGGCGAAATATTGGTTGCCGGACCCTGTGTTATGGAAGGCTATTACAAACGTCCGGACCTTACAGCCGAAACAATTATCAATGGCTGGTTGCATACCGGCGACATTGGTATTTGGGAAAATGGTGGGTATCTAAAAATTACCGATCGTAAAAAAGAACTATTCAAAACAAGTGGCGGCAAATATGTAGCTCCTCAACCAATTGAAAATCAATTTAAAGAAAATCCATTTATAGAGCAAATAATGGTAATTGGCAGCGAACGAAAATTTGTTGGAGCCCTTATTGTGCCTGCGTTTGCACATTTAAAAGCGTGGATGCTACACAAGGGCTACACATTTACTACCAACGAACAAGCAATAGCTACGCCCGAAGTATTAGCCAAGTACCAAAAATTAGTAAACCAACTTAACCAACCATTTAACAAAGTAGAACAAATAAAAGCCTTTGCCCTGTTGCCCAAAGAGTGGAGCATAGAAGCCGGAGAATTAACACCCAAACTGAGCCTTAAACGCAAGGTAATTATGGAAAGATACCAATTGCAAATAAGCAATATTTATTGTGAATAATTTGTTATTGGTTCAATAGAATAACGATTTGAGAGTGGTAATCATTTAAGCCTAGTTAAAGGATCTCCTTTATTAGTCACTCCCTGCCCAAGTAGCCCGTCAAGGAAAATAGCCTACTAAATAGTTAAATTGTCAAACAAATGCTCCCCCCTTGAGCTTAGTATCTCATTGGGTATTTTTTTCTGTTTTATTTAGTATACTCTTGGAAGTAAATGAATCTTCGTTTACTTCCAAAATCTTATTTATCAGTCAATATCGGTCCTAAATGGAACTGCTGGCAGTCCGTCTTTATTGTAAAGATTAATTTTAGGAAAATTTTCCCATGCAAACCTCACGTACAAAGGTTTTGGAATGTCTGGATTACTAACATTTACTTTATTACCCTTTATAATAGCTGTTGCTTTCACAAATTTTTTGTCCTCCCCTGCAATTGTAAAACCAATCAAATCGCCGCTTTTTGATTCCAACCCTTTCCCCACGTGGGTATAAGAAATTTCAATAGAGTTGCCGATTATTTTATAATTATTGTACATA
>JAIXOS010000273.1 GCA_027486695.1 Chitinophagaceae bacterium
CGACCGGCTTATTCTGCAATGGACACAAGCGATATTGCTACCAACTTTGGGGTATCGCTCATTCCGTGGCGCAATAGTTTGGAAAAATGTATCCATTTGCTGCAATCCTAACAAAGCCATTCATTTGGCTAATAGGGTTACAATTGCTGAACGGTGCCAACGCCACTACAGCTTTATAAGTAGTACCGGCCCTTGGCTCATCATCAAAACAGGAAGGCTACCGTGTAGCCTTTTTTCATATAAGTACGCTATTAAATGGGAAATTAAAAAGTTGGGGCTATCGACTATTGTACCAAAAGCAGCTTTTGTTCGGGCTGTTTGGCAGTAGTCCTCGCCCAATCGCCCTACGGTTGTTGGTCTGTGGGCTACTTGCCACTATCCCGCAGCCCTTCATCTGCAATACTCATGGCAACTATTCCCTAACCGACGGATGGTAAAAACCGCTCCGAAATCATTATTCTGCATTGGCCAACACCAATGAACCATGTTGGATAATGCCACCCCCAATAACATCGTTGCCCTCAAAAAATACCGCACTTTGTCCGGGTGCAATGCTTTTAACGGGGTCGTAAAACCGAACTTGTATATCTTGTCCAGCAGCATATAAATGGCTGAGTGCGCCGGCATCTTTGTACCTAATTTTGGTGATTGCTTCCATGCCATTGTGTTCTATTCCATCGTATTTCATCCAATTGAGGCGTGTTACCGTCATGTGGTTTTGTTCTAAATCGGTTTCGTCGCCCAATACCACTGTATTACTATCCGGATGAATAGCCGTAACATAGGCCGGTTTGCCTAAAGCAATATCCAATCCTTTGCGTTGCCCGATGGTGTAAAAAGGATAGCCTTTGTGTTTACCCAAACGCTTACCGGTTTTATCTACAAACCATCCCCCTGCTACTTTTTCTGTTAAGCCTTCTACCCGTCGGGTTAAAAAGCCACGATAATCGTTATCGGGAACAAAACAAATTTCGTAACTCTCACTTTTTTTGGCAAGTTCCGGATAGCCCATATCCATCGCCATTTGTCTGATAGCTGTTTTGCGGTATTTACCTAAGGGGAGCAAAGTGCGGCTCAACAATGCCTGATCGAGCCCCCACAATACATAGCTTTGATCTTTTGTTTCGTCCAACCCCTTGCTTACCACGTATCGGCCATTGGTGTGTTGTCTAACTTCGGCATAATGCCCGGTAGCAATAAACTCGCAATCAAGCGCATCGGCTCGTTTTAGCAGCGCTTTCCACTTAATGTGGGTATTGCACATGACACAAGGGTTTGGGGTACGACCCGACAAATATTCATCTACAAAATTTTCAATAACAAAATCGCCAAATTCATCTCTGATATCTAAAATGAAATGCGGGAAGCCATTTTGTACAGCCGCCATACGGGCATCATTAAAGCTATCGATATTGCAACAGCCCGTTTCTTTCTTACTGGTACTACCACCACTCGACGCATAATCCCACGTTTTCATGGTGATGCCAATTACTTCGTAGCCTTCATTGTGCAACATCAATGCCGTAACGGTACTATCAATGCCGCCACTCATGGCTACCAAAACTTTTCCTTTACGGCTCATAAATTCCTTTACTTACTAAAAAAATGAAAAAAATCAAACACAAAGATACAGTTTAGCCGCTTGCCCCTTACTTTGCAGAACGCTTTAGCGGTATCGAAAACAGAAATAATTATGACTTTCGGTTGCCCTACACAAATGATTTTGCAGGGCATATACCCTAGCTTTTGGGCATCGTTAGCTATTTTTATTATTTAAATACTTTGGTCAGTTACCAATAAAACGTACCACCAATTTCTACAATCGAATCACATTTGAATAAACTATGCAAACAAGAGTAGCACAAAAAAAACGGTATTGGCAGGCAATTTTTCGGTTGTTGTTGTGTATAGGATGGCTGTGCGGTTGCGAAAATGCCGTTCACTCCGAGTTCAATCCCTTTCCGGTTACCCCAACACCGAAGGTAGAGAAACAAGCAAACAACTCGGATACAAGCTACCGAATTCCGGCAAACAAACAGGCTATTACTATTTGTTCGTGGAATTTGAAAGACTTTGGTCGTAGCAAAAGCGATGAAGAAATTGCTTTTATAGCCAATACCATTGCTAATGCAGATGTGTTAGCCATACAGGAAGTGGTTACAGCACCCGGAGGCGCTCAAGCGGTAGCACGATTGGCAGATGAACTAAACAGAAAAGGAACCAAATGGCAATATGTTATCAGCGATCCTACCACCGGTACGCCAAGCTCGCACGAGCGGTATGCCTTTTTATGGAAACCGAGTAGCCTTACCTTAAAAGGCAAGCCCGAATTAGCCAATAGATTTGCTGAGGAGATAGATAGGGAACCCTATATGGCTACGTTTTCCTTCAACACACAATCATTTACATTGGTAAGCTTTCATGCTGTACCCAAAAACAAGAATCCTGAAACAGAAATAAAGTTATTGCAACAATTCATTACAGAATATCCGGATAGGCAGTTGTTGTTTACCGGCGATTTTAATTGTCCGCAATCGAACACCGTATTCAATAGTTTAAAAAACGAGGGGTATGTGCCAATTTTCACCCAACAGAAAACTTCTTTACGGCACAAATGCATCAACGAGGATTGTTTGGCCTCCGAATTTGACAATTTATTTTACCCACCCAACCAATTGCAATTGCTCAAAAGCGGAGTGGTACATTTTTATAAACAATTTGACGATGTGAAAGCTGCCTCATACATCTCCGATCACTTACCTATTTATGTACAATTTAAAAAG
>JAIXOS010000255.1 GCA_027486695.1 Chitinophagaceae bacterium
AGTGCGTGGCTACATTTTACACTAGATAGCACATTGCCCATTATTAACTAACAACCGATGTTCCAAAAATAAATGGATCCTCCAAGTACTTCCGATACAGGGATGCCGGATGCAACGGGCTTGGTGCGCATCCTGCAAGGTGCGTACCGGAGCGATAGCGGAGCCCAACGCAGCCGGAACCAATGTTGCCCCTACTTTCTATTGCCCAAAGCCCCAATGAAAGCCAATTATTGAAAGTTACTATCTAGCTATGTTGTCTTTTTAGGGAATCTTTTACTAAAAATCAACTTTGAGCCCCAAAAATGTGTTGAATTAAGCAGAAATTTGTATACTTGACACATTAATAAAAGTAGTATGAAAGTAATTGCATGGATAGTAGCGGGAAGTTTGTTGTTGGTGCAAAAAGCCAATGCACAATCAGCACCTAACTACGAGTCACTTAAAGGTTGGCATTTGAAAGACGGGCAAAAAGACAAACTCATGGGTATTGGCTTGGATAAGACCTATACGTTATTGAAAAACAAAAAAAACACGCCCATTATTGTGGCAGTAATTGATAGCGGCATTGACACCTTGCATGAAGACTTGAAGCCGATTTTGTGGATAAACACAAAAGAAATACCCAATAATGGCAAAGACGACGACAACAACGGCTATGTAGATGATGTACATGGCTGGAACTTTTTGGGTGGCAAAGACGGTACCAACATAGAAAAAGCAGCATCAGAAAAAGCACGTGTTTACCATGCGTACAAAAAATTATACAGTGGTAAAAATATAGATACCAATCGACTTTCGTCTGATGAAAAATACCAATACCGGATGTGGCAAAAAGCAGCCGCCGATATTGAACCTAGCGAAGAAAGCCAACAGCAGTTTTCCATGCTTGTTAGAATTTATGCCAAACTCAGCGAACTCGATTCTACTCTTGGCGTTCACTTACACAAAAAAGAATTCAGTACGGCAGAAGTAGAAGCAGCTATTTTGGACAACGATGCGGCAAAAAAGGCTAAAATGAGCTATGTTAACCTAATGGGCATGTTACCATTGGATAAAGAAACAAAGAATACGTTTATTCTGCAAAACCTGAAAGAAGAGTTGGACAAAATGAAGGACGAAAATGAGGCAAAAGAGGTAACACCGGAAAACTTGCGCGCATTAATTACCAAGGATAATTACAACGATATCAACGACCGTTTTTACGGCAATAACGACATTATGGGCAAAAGCAGCATGCACGGCACCCATGTAAGTGGTATCATTGCTGCTGCGCGCAATAATGGAAAAGGAATTGATGGCATTGCCGATAATGTACAAATCATGACTATCCGTGCAGTACCTAACGGCGACGAATATGATAAGGATATTGCCCTTGCCATTAAATATGCAGTAGACAATGGCGCCAAAGTAATCAATATGAGTTTTGGTAAAAGCTTCAGTCCCGAAAAAAAATGGGTAGACGACGCATTTGCTTACGCTGCAAAAAAAGACGTTTTGCTCATCCACGCTGCCGGCAACGACCACAAAAACATTGACTCTACGGATAATTTTCCAAGTACTACTTTTTTAAATGGTAGTAAAGCTACCAACGTTATTACGGTAGGCGCAAGTAGCGATAATAGCATAGCCCAAAATTATGTTGCATCGTTTAGTAACTATGGAAAAGAGGGCGTAGATGTTTTTGCACCGGGCAATCAGATTTACAGCACCCTACCCGGTGGTAATGCTTACGGATTTTTAGATGGTACAAGTATGGCAAGCCCTGTTGTAGCGGGTGTAGCCGCATTAATTCGGTCGTATTATCCCAAACTGAGTGCTACACAAGTAAAACAATGTATAGAACAAGCCGCAACCCGTTGCGATACTAGCTATACCGTGTTTAAACCCGGCACTAAAGAAAAAACCACCTTGAACGAGCTTTGCAAAACGGGCGGACTATTGAATGCTTACAATGCTGTAGCGGCAGCCGATTTATTGGAAAAAAAGCAAAGTAAAGCACCGGTTATCAAACTGCGCAAAACGGCCAAAACAAGCTTTCAACCACTTTCAACCAAACAATAATGGCGGTACCACAACTAGGCGATTATGCACCTTTTTACGAACCCTATCTTGTAAAAACAGCTGCGGCAAAGAATATAACCGCTTTGGTAGAACTTTTTTCCAACGGGTTAACGCAACGGGTACTTTCCATTCCGGCACACAAAGCAGGATTTGCTTACCAACCCAATAAGTGGACAGTTAGCGAAGTATTGCAACACATGATAGATGCAGAGCGCATTTTTGCCTATCGGCTATTGCGTATTGCCCGCCACGACACAACGGCATTGCCTGGTTTTGACGAAGTAGCTTTTGCACAACAATCGCAAGCAAACAGCCGCTCATTTGAATCGTTGCAAAAAGAATGGGGAGCCGTAAGAACAAGCACAGATTGCTTGCTTGCATCGCTACCTGAGGAAAGCCCGCAACAACGTACGATAGTAAACGGTACTAGTACCACCGCTAACGCATTGGCCTAT
>JAIXOS010000442.1 GCA_027486695.1 Chitinophagaceae bacterium
CCTGAAAAAGCTGCTTGTACTTACTGCCGATGAAGGGCTGCTTGATGCAAAGGGCTTGGTGCGCATGCTGCAAGCTGCGTACCGGAGCGATAGCGGAGCCCGGCGCAGCAGGAACCGCTTTTCCCTATAGCTAGTACAGATAACAGCCCCTATAAATAGTATTATTTGGCTCATGCCTTTTGTTGAAAGCACAAGGTGAAAAAGGCAGTTGGCTAATCAATAGTTTTGTATTTGTTCCCTTTATTTTTTAGGTTTGCTTCATGCAACATTTTAAAGCCCTGATACAGCAATTTGCACAGCATTTTGATACCCCCCATTTTCCGGAACATCCCCTTCATTTGTACCAACCCTGCGATTATTTTTTAAGTTTGGGTGGTAAGCGTATACGGCCGGTACTGTGTTTGTTGGGCAACGACCTGTTTGCACCACTGCACCCCGATGTATACGAGTTGGCTACAGCGGTGGAACTATTTCACAACTTTACGCTTATTCATGACGATATTATGGACGACGCCTCGCTGCGCAGAGGTATGGAAACCGTGCATACTAAATACGGCACCAATGTAGCCCTCCTAAGTGGCGATGTAATGCTGATTAGGGCTTACGAATACATTAACCGCTTGCAGCCACATTATTTACAACGAATATTAACCATATTTAACACCACTGCCAAACAAGTGTGCGAGGGGCAGCAATTGGACATGGATTTTGAAAAATATACCAACGTGTCGTTTGATGAATACGTACACATGATTGGGCTAAAAACCTCGGTATTGTTGGCCGGTAGTTTAGAAATGGGCGGCATTATTGGAGGCGCTTCCGATAGCGATTTGGCGCATTTGTATCAATTTGGACTCAATTTGGGTATTGCCTTTCAAATTCAGGACGATTATTTAGATGCTTTTGGCAATCCGGAAACTTTTGGGAAAGAAGTTGGTGGCGATATTAAACAAAATAAAAAAACATTCTTGCTCATCCATGCTTTAGATGTAGCTAATGCCGAACAACGGCAACAATTGTATCAATTAATGGAGCAAAATCCGCCGGATAAAGTAGCGCAAATATTGTCCATTTTTACGGCGTGTAATGTAGATGCTTGGGCGAATAGTTTGAAAGAAAACTATTTGCAAAAGGCCTACGCACATTTGGAAGCCATACAAGTAGCACCCGAACGCAAAATAGCCCTTCAGGAATTAGCAGCCTACTTAATAGTACGTGTGCAATAAAGTCGCCGAAAAATAACCAATACCTTTCTTAAACACCTGCAAGAGGCATATAGCTACTACCGCTTATGCCTTTTGTAGTTTAGTTGAGTAATAAAATACGCTAGCAATGGGTTTAGTGCTTATATTAGCAAAGCAGCCTACCGGGCAGTTACCCACCAAAACTTGTTACTTATGTCGCTATTCAGAAAAAAATCGATTGATAAAATAGTTGCTGATGCCGCCGAAGGCTTTGCTGATGAACATGGTAATGCCGGACTCAACAAAGTATTGGGCGTGCGCGATTTAACCTTCATGGGTATTGCAGCGGTAATTGGAGCCGGTATTTTTAGTACTATTGGCACAGCCGCTTTTAACGGGGGGCCGGGCATTGCGTTTTTGTTTGTTATAACGGCCATTACCTGCGGCTTTAGTGCCCTTTGCTATGCAGAGTTTGCAAGTAGGGTGCCAATAGCCGGCAGTGCTTACACGTATGCTTATGTAAGTTTTGGCGAACTGATAGCTTGGATAATTGGTTGGGCACTTATTTTAGAGTATGCCATTGGCAATATTGTAGTAGCGATTAGTTGGAGCGGTTATTTTGATAATTTATTGCGTGGGTTAGGCATTCACTTGCCTTTGTGGTTGTTGGCCGATCCCATAACTATTGGCAAAACTGTCAGCGAAGCCAATGCAGCTATTACCGCACATGCACCACTCACCGATGCCATGCAACATGCACTACAAACATGGGCATCGGCACCTACTTTGGGCAATTGGCACATTTGTATCAACCTGCCTGCTTTTATCATTGTATTGTTGATTACCGTATTGGCTTATATTGGTATTAAAGAAAGCAAAAAAACAACCAACCTCATGGTGGTGTTTAAAATTGTGGTGATAGTATTGGTGATAGTGGTAGGTTTTTTTTATGTAGATACCAACAATTGGCATCCATTTTTACCTAACGGTTTTGGAGGGGTGTTGGCAGGTGTATCAGCTGTGTTTTATGCCTATATTGGCTTTGATGCCATTTCTACCACTGCCGAAGAATGTAAAAATCCACAGCGCGATTTGCCACGCGGTATGATATACTCGCTGCTTGTTTGTACTGTTTTGTACATCCTCATTGCCTTGGTACTCACCGGTATGGTTAAATATACTGAGTTAAAAGTAAACGATCCTTTAGCCTATGTATTTGATAAGCTCAATTTAAAATGGGTGGGTTATTTTATTTCGGTGAGTGCGGTAATTGCCACCACAAGTGTGCTATTGGTATTTCAATTGGGGCAACCCCGTATTTGGATGAGCATGAGTCGTGATGGCCTGTTGCCTAAAAAGTTTGCCCAAGTGCATCCCAAGTTTCAAACGCCTGCATTTGCCACAATTATTACCGGTATTTTGGTGGGCGTGCCATCGTTGATTATGCCAAGCAGTTTAATGACCGATTTAACAAGCATTGGTACCTTGTTTGCTTTTGTTTTGGTGTGTTTTGGGGTATTGTTATTGCCCAAATTACCCCCTACAAATGAAAAGAAAAGTCGGTTTTTGTTGCCCTATATCAACGGACAATGGATAGTGCCTATTTTGAATATATTATTTATAGTTGCCTTTTGGAGTCGCTTGCAGCATGCATTGGTACAGTGGAATACAGAAGGATACCAGGAGTTTTTATTTTTGGTGTTTGTAGCTATTTCACTGTTTGTTTCGGTGCTCACTTTCCGGTATCAGTTTTCGCTAATACCCGTATTAGGTGCTTTGTGCTGTTTGTATTTGCTAATCGAAATTCCTGCAATTAGTTGGCTTTGGTTCTTCGTTTGGATGGGCTTGGGTTTGGTAATTTATGCATTGTACGGTCGCCGGAATAGCAAGTTAAACCACCAATAATTAAAGTGTTCACACACTGCACATTGGCGCTTCATCAATACAGGATGTAGGCTTGTTTTAATAGGGTATAGGTGTGAGCCAAAGGTCTGTACTAGTATTAGGCGGCATGGGCGTTGGCACCGTTGAACAGAATACCACTAGGGAGCATAGTGTGTTCAACAACTATTGCATACCATTAAGCGTACATTGGTGTTTTAGCAACAATACAAATTCTAGGCAATCATTTTCATTACAAGTTCTTTAATAAGTCCTGCATCGGACGTATTACTGTTGTTTACCCCTACACTACGTAAGTTGTATTGGTGCAGTAGTAACAATATTTTTTCAATGCCTTGCTGACCGTAATTTCTCGATGATTGAAGGTAATCTTTGATGTAATAGGGGTTTACACCAATAGAAGTTGCAATTGAACGCTCATCTTTATTGTCGATACCAAAAATCATATATACTTTGCTGAAAAAGTTGTACAAAGCCGGCAGCATCATAGGAACGGGTGCCGCTTTTGGATTCGATTCAAAATATTGCAATATACGAATGGCTTTTGGCGTGTTTTTTTTACCTAGGGCATCCTGCAATTCAAAAACATTGAATTCTTTACTGATGCCAATGTAGGTTTCAATATCTTCTTCTGTAACATTTTTACGGCCATTCAAGTTCACGGCCATTTTTTCAATTTCGTTTTTTATTCTACTTAAATCATTACCAATATGATCAATTAGCAAAAACAACGCTTTTTGTTGAATGGTAAGTCCGTGTTGTTGAATTAAATTACTCGCCCAATCCGGTAATTGGTTGTCGTAAATTTTTTTAGTTGTTACTAGCTCTCCTTTTTGTTTTAGTGTTTTACTCAGTTTACTGCGGCCATCAACTTTTTTATCCTTATAGCTTACTACAAAAACAGTGGTTTTGAGTGGGTTTTCAAAATAGGGCTCTAGTTTTTCTAAATCTTTCATGTGTTGTGCTTCTTTGAGCAACACCACTTGTAAGTCGGCATTCATAGGGTATTTACGACAAGTATTCATAATATCTACCCAATGTGCATCTCTGCCGTAAAAAACGGACAAATTAAAGCTTGCTTCTGCTTCGGATAGTATGTGGTGTTCGGCAAAGTGCATCACCTCATCTATAAAAAAAGGCTCTTCGCCCTCCAACCAATAAAAGGGCTTGAATTTTTTTTGCTTAAAATCGGATATGATTTTCTCCACACTCATATTCACAAAATTAGGTTAGTCAACCATTGAATACTTACACGATGTGTATATGTGAATAAATGGCAGTGAATGGTGATTAACTATTTGCAAGTAGTTACCGTTATATATTAGATATTGCTTTTGAGTTTTATTTATGTGCAATAATTTGGTGTGGTTTGTCATAAAATTGGATACAATCAGCCGGTTTAGTTGTCTTTTTTTCTATAAAAGGGCTTTCGATGTATAATTTTTTAACTAATAGCATTTTAAGAACCACCAAACCGTTAAACTATACGTATTTGTGAGGCTTCAAGCAAGGGTAGGTGGTGAAATCGTAAAATAATATTGGCAGTAACCACCACATCTTTTTGACAATATGCCACAATGCGGTCTAGATTTTTTTCTTGGTGATACACCACTTGCACCATACTGCCGTCAATGTCGTCTTTAGATGTAGGAATGTTAAGCACACTTGCCAACAAATGGAGTGAAATGTAGTTTTTATGGTCGCCAAATTTCCACCAATGTAACGTATCGAACATTTTGGTTTCCCAAGGTTTTTTATCGTGTAACTGCAAAAAATCAGGTAAAGGAATTTGTTGAATCATCAATCGCCTACAAATGAAGGGAATATCAAATTCTTTAATATTGTGACCTGCAAATTGAAACTGTGGATGCAAATGCTGCACTTTTTGGCACAGTGCAACAAAGTTGTTTAATATTTCGGCCTCGTCATCTCCATAGATGCTTTTTATTTTCAAAGTCCATTGTCCATTCAATTGAAAAAAAAAGGCTGTAGAAATGCAAACAATTTTACCAAACTCGGCTAAAATACCCGCTTTTTGGTGGTAGCTTTCTTCAGGTGTAACATCGGGTGCAATTGTTTTTTGAACTTTTTCCCACCACAATTCTTGCCAATATTTATTTAAATTTTGAAATGTAGGTTGCTGAGGTACTGTTTCAATGTCTATAATTAGTAAGTTTGTGAGCATGTTTTAAAAATTGTCATTTGAAAAATCTCAAAAAGTAAAGTTATGAGTTACACACCATCGGTTTCCCCAAAACAACAGCCCAAAGATAATAGAAATACCATTTATGGTATATTAGTATTGGCGTTAATAGCTTCTTGGGGCTATATTTTGTATGACAAACGAAACGCCAAAGAAATCATTACACAAAAAGAAGGACAAATTGTAAGCGCAACTACTGCAAAAGATTCTATACAAAATGAATTCAACATGGCTACGGCTCGTTTAGATTCGTTAGTAGGCGTAAACACACAAATACAAGGAGCTTTGGCAAGCAAAAACGAAGAAATACTAGCCGCAAAAGCAAGTATAAAATCCATCTTAAACAAAGCTGACGTTTCTAAAGCAGAATTGGCAAAAGCGAAAAAAATGATTGCTGATTTAAACGGAAAAATTGACGGTTACATTGCCGAAATAGAAAAACTAAAAGGTGAAAATAAAGAACTTACTGTTCAAAATACACAACTGAGCGCCGATAAAGCACAATTAGCTAACGAGAAAGAAAAAGTAGAGCAAAATTTAAGTGCTACAGAAGCGGCAAAGAAAAATGTGGAAGATATTGCCTCTACCTTACATGCAAGTAACATTGCTATAGCGGCTGTGGATGTAAAAAGCAACGGTAAGCAAAAAGAAACCACTACCGCCAAAAAAGCCGATTTACTTCGTTTTTCTTTTGATTTGGACGAAAATAGAATTGCCCCTACAGGTGTTAAAACCTTGTACATTTGTGTAGTAGGACCTGACGGCAATCCACTTACAAAAGGAGGAACTTTGAATACACGTGAAAGTGGCGAAAAAGCCTATACAAATAAGTTGGATATTAACTACGAACAAGGAAAGAAAATACCGGTATCGTTCGATTATAAGCAAGAGGGTGCAAAATTTGTAACCGGAAATTACAAAGTAGAAATATACAACAATGGCTTTAAAATTGGCGAAGCCACTAAAACCCTGAAAAAAAGTAGCTTCTTAGGTTTGTAGATATAAAGAAATTACCTAAACTTCGTTAATTCCGTTCAATAGTTGTTGATTTAAATACACAACTATTGAACGGAATTATTTTTTAGTAACGCCACTACAATTTTGTCAATTGGTAAATCCACGCATTCTGGAGTGAAGTCGGAGAGTGGTATCCATCTAAATACTTCAGCGCAGTCCGTAGGGTCAGCTATTTGATGTGGCTCAAAGTCAAATCGGCGTTGTTTTGTAACTAAATGAATGGGATCATTTGCGTGTGCAAAATAGTATATGGAAATAATTTGGTCTTGCTGGTTAAAAGCGGAAATTTGAAAAAAGTCGGTGGTATATATATGACTACCAACTGTTATTGGCAGGTTGGCTTCTTCCATAAATTCCCGCACCAAACAATCTCTTGTTCCTTCGCCAAATTCTAACCCACCTCCCGGAAATTTGGTAAAAAAATTGCCTCTAATAAATTCATCCGTTACAAGTAACTCTTGTTGGCTGTTGATAAGAATACCGTAAACACGGATAGTAAAGTTTGCCATAAAATTATATTAAAACCATTTTTTCTTCATAAAATACCAACTAATAACTACCGATACACCAATAGAAAGCAAAACGGGTATGTAAAAAGCGTGTGCAGAATGTTGAAAGGGTATATCCACGTTCATGCCATAAATACTAGCCACCAAAACCGGCACCGATAAAATAATGGTGATAGAGGTAAGCCGCTTCATTACATTGTTGAGGTTGTTGCTAATGATGCTTGCAAAGGCATCTAAAGTACTAGTGAGGATATTGGTATAAATGTTGGCCATTTCCAAAGCCTGACTTGTATCTACAATTAAATCGTGCAAAAATTCTCTTTCGTCATCATTAAGTACCAAGAAGTTGGTTCTTTCTAGCTTCATCATCAGCATTTCGTTGCTTCGCAATGCGGTTACAAAGTAGACCAAACTTTTTTGGATGCGCATTAAATTAAGCAAATCTTCATTGCTGTTGCTTTGGTACAAGCTTGTTTCGTACTGATTGCGGCGTTGGTTAATTTCTTTCAAAAATTCCATGAAGTTTTGAACCACTTTCTCAAATATTTTCAAAAGCATCATACTTCGGCGTTCCGGATTCCGCTTTTGAAAGGAGTTTAAAAATTTTTTGATGGCACCATTGTCGAACGAATTTACGGTTACTATTTGGTTGTGTGTAAGTATAATACAAATAGGAATAGTAATGTAAAAAGCGTCGCTTCCGTTAAAGGAATTGTTTTCGGTGGGCGTTTTGATGACCACAAATTTGGAATTGTTTTCTAATTCGTATCTAGGGCGTTCGTCAATGTCTAACGAATCTCTCAAAAATTCAATGGGAATATCTAGCGATTCGCTTAGTTCTATAAATTCTTCTTCTTTAAACGGCGGCACCAAGTTTACCCATGTTCCAATATCCGGTTTGTCAATTTCAATGGTTTGTTGGTCAATAATTTTAAAATATTGTATCATGGTGGCCGTTTAAAATGTTGGTAAAAGGGACTCTGAAAGTAAAATTTACAGATCGATAGAGCCTGAATAAACAAACGTAGCAGGGCCGCAAAGCCAAATATTTCTAAATTCTGTTTCACCCGTTTTGTCGTATTCTACTGCTAAATCGCCCCCCTTTGTAACCACTTCAATGCGGTTAAAGCCTGCTTCGTTGTGCGCAAATACAATGGCTGCGGCTGTAACACCGGTGCCACAGCTAAGTGTTTCGTCTTCAACTCCTCTCTCGTATGTTCTTACAATGATGTTGTCTTCGTCGCTATTTTCTACAAAGTTCACATTGATACCCTCTTGTGCAAAGTCCTTACTGTATCGGATTTCTTTGCCCTCTTCGTATACATCAATTTCATAAATATTGGTAACCGGTTTAATGTAGTGTGGGCTACCTGTGTTTAAAATATAGTTGCCATGGTGCTCCGCAATGGTATCTACATCTTTCATTTTCAAATGTACCCACTTACGATCGCCAAAAAAAGCTTCATGGTCGCCATCAATAGCTATAAATAAATATTTTTCTTTTTGTATACCCCTGTCATAAGCAAATTGGGTAAGGCATCGTCCTCCGTTTCCGCACATAGTACTTTCATTGCCATCGGCATTGTAATATTTCATTTCAAAATCGTATCCTGCACGGGTGTTCAGTAGCATGAGTCCGTCGGCGCCAATGCCAAAACGTCTATCACACAAAAAGCGAATATTTTCAGTTGATAGAAGTGTGTCTCCGTTTCTATTGTCGATGATCACAAAATCGTTTCCGGTACCTTGGTATTTGTGGAAGTGGATGGTCATAAAGTGTTTGCGCTGATTTGCATGAAAATAAGTTGCAAAAGTAGTGTTTCTGATTTACCAAATACTGATTTTGGTGGGTTGTGTACGCAAGCAAAAGGGCAAAAAAAAACATCCATGAAAATGGATGTACGGATTGTAGTTAATCAAATAGGTAACGGATTAGTAAGTAACTCAAAAGTAGTTTTATTATTCCGTTAAATGAAAGGGTTATTGTGTTGGTGAATAAATAAAGATGAGGTTTTTTGTTTATTCACATTTTATGCGGCAGTATTGTTGTCTTGGTCAATTAAAGTCTGGTTTTCAATGTTTCGCACATTTCGGTTTTCCATAAATTAAAGTTGTTGTTCAAAATCTGTTTCCGTGCTTCGGTAACAAGCCATAAGTAAAAAGACAAATTGTGAATACTAGCTATTTGTAATCCAAGTATTTCGTTGGCTACAAATAAGTGTCTTAAATATGCTTTGCTATAATAGTTGCTTGTTTCGCATGGTATGCCTTGGTCTATTGGCGAAAAGTCGTTAGCAAATTTTTTATTTTTAATATTGATAATGCCTTTAGAAGTAAAAAGCATGCCATTTCGGCCATTACGGGTAGGCATAACACAATCGAACATGTCAATGCCTAGTGCTATGTTTTCTAAAATATTCCAAGGAGTACCAACGCCCATCAAATAACGAGGTTTGTTTTCGGGTAAAATAGTACAACACAGCGCTGCAAATTCGTACATTTCCGATTCAGGCTCGCCTACACTTAATCCGCCAATTGCATTGCCAACAGCTTGGCATTGTGCTATATATTGTGCCGAAGCTGTTCTTAAATCTTTGTAGGTGCTGCCTTGTACAATCGGAAATAGGTTTTGTGTATAGCCATATTTATCCGGTGTTTCTTTCAGCCGTTTTATACATCTATCGAGCCATCTGTGTGTGAGTTCCATGCTTTTTTTTGCATAATTGTAGTCACTAGGATACGGTGGACACTCATCAAAAGCCATAATGATGTCTGCTCCAATGCTGCGCTGAATGTCCATCACATTTTCCGGACTAAACATATGTCTACTGCCATCTATATGGCTTTGAAATAAAGCACCTTCCTCCGTTATTTTTCGCTTGGCAGCCAATGAAAACACTTGATAACCACCACTGTCGGTTAAAATTGGTTTGTGCCATCCGTTAAACTGATGTAATCCACCTGCTGCTTCTAATACTTCGGTGCCGGGTCGTAAATACAGGTGATAAGTATTTCCAAGTATAATTTGTGCCTGCACCTCTTGGTGTAATTGCTGCTGCGTAACTGCTTTTACACTGCCAACAGTGCCCACGGGCATGAATATAGGTGTTTGTATAGTGCCATGATCGGTTGTAATAACACCCGCACGGGCTTTACTTTGGCTATCGGTTGCTGCTAACTGAAATGTAAGTGCTGCCATAAATTGGTTCTACAGTAAAAACAGCAAACATACACCTTCTTACAACATACTTTTTTGTCCATCTGTCTGCAGTTGGTATTGTATAGGTAATTTCCAGTGTTAAAGGCGAATAATATGCGTTCGTATACGCTAGCTAATCCTTAATTTTGCCGCCAATTAATACTCAAACATTATACAATATGATTAGTGCAAGGAATGTTACGCTAGCTTATGGAAAACGGGTTTTGTTCGATGAAGTGAACATTAACTTTACAAAGGGTAACTGCTACGGCATTATTGGTGCTAACGGTGCCGGTAAGTCTACTTTTATGAAAATTTTGGCCGGTGAAATTGAGCCTAATAAAGGTACGGTAGAAATTACTCTGGGCGAGCGTTTGGCGGTACTTAATCAAAACCAATTTGCCTTCGATGAATTTACGGTATTGAACACCGTATTAATGGGGCATAAAAAAATGATGGAAGTAATGCAGGCCAAAGACGCCATTTATATGGATCCAGATGCTACGGAAGATGATTACATGCGCGCTAGTGAATTGGAGGGCGAATTTGGCGAAATGGGAGGCTATACGGCTGAAAGTGATGCTGCTTCGCTGTTGAGTAGTTTGGGTATTGAAGAAAAAATGCACCAAAGCTTAATGAAAGATATTCCAAGTAACTTGAAAGTGCGCGTTTTGTTGGCACAGGCCTTGTTTGGAAGTCCCGATATTTTATTGTTAGATGAACCTACCAACGGTTTGGATATAGAAACAATTGGCTGGCTAGAAAACTTTTTGGCCGATTACGAAAACATTGTATTAGTAGTAAGCCACGATAGACACTTTTTAGATACAGTTTGTACACACGTAGCAGATGTGGATAGGGCTAAAATTAAAGTCTTTACCGGAAACTATACTTTTTGGTACGAAAGTAGCCAGTTAATGGCTCGTCAAATAAACGACAAAAACAAAAAGAACGAAGATAAAAGAGCTGCTTTGCTCGATTTTATTGCTCGCTTCTCGGCTAATGCTTCTAAAAGTAAGCAGGCAACAAGTCGTAAAAAAGCACTTGAAAAACTAACAATTGAAGAAATTGAGCCTAGTAATCGTAAATATCCCGGTATTATCTTTCAGCCATTGCGCGAAGTAGGTAACCAAATTTTAAATGTTGAAAATTTGAGCAAATCGGTTGAAGGACGTAAGTTGTTCGATAAAGTTAGTTTTAGTGTAAATAAGGGCGATAAAATAGCATTTTTAAGCAAAGACCCTACCGCAGTTACCAGTTTTTTTGAAATAATCAACAGTACCCAAACAGCCGACATGGGCAAGTTTGAGTGGGGAACAACTGTAACCACCGCTTATTTGCCATTGGAACATAATGAGTTTTTTAAATCGGGCGAAAGTTTACTTGAGTGGCTTAGGAAATTTGTTCCGGCACATGTTACCGATGCTGATGAACCCTTTTTAAGAGGTTTTTTTGGAAAAATGCTCTTTAGTGGAGATGATATTGCCAAGAAATGCAATGTTTTGAGCGGTGGAGAAAAAGTACGCTGTATGGTAAGTAGGATGATGTTGCAAAATCCCAATTTAATTGTATTGGATCAGCCTACCAATCACCTTGATTTGGAAAGCATTCAAAGTTTCAATGAAGGATGCCAGAATTTTCCGGGTATTGTATTGCTAACTAGTCATGACCATACATTCATGCAAACTGTTGCCAATAGGATTATTGAGTTAACGCCCAAAGGCATCATCGATCGTTTAATGACATTTGATGAATTTTAAATCTAGAATGCAGCACTAATATGATATTTTGGGTTCATACGGGCTCTTGATTGGACC
>JAIXOS010000241.1 GCA_027486695.1 Chitinophagaceae bacterium
CGCACATAATTAAGCCACAACCCTCTACCGATAGTTCGCTGTAGCCATGCGATTGCAAAAACTGCACACGTGCTTCGTGTATCAACGATAAAAAAGTGTTGTTGCCAACATGTCCACCATAATTTAAATCGGTAATCCTAATTGGCACCTCTGTACTAAAAATAAATTGGGAGGGCATTTGTATTTTTATACGTTCCATATAGGGGAAAATAGAGGTTATTAATAATAGAAAAAGCGTTGTTCTTTTGTCACATGCGTTTGGTAACCATTTACCTAGTACTCGTGGCTGTAAGTTAAAAAGTGGTTTCTGTTAAAAATTGGATGAGTTGGGCAGTGGCTTTTTTTCGGTGGCTGTATTGATTTTTTTCATCCATCGTCATTTGGGCAAAGATTTTGGTACTGCCATCGGGTATAAAAATAGGGTCGTAGCCAAAGCCATCTTCGCCGGAAGGTGCTGTTGTAATTGTGCCATTGCAAATGCCTTCAAAAAAATAGGTTTGTTTGTTCAAAATCAACGAAATAACGGTTCTAAATCTAGCTTTGCGATGGGTATTGTTGCCCAATTCGCGCAATAATTTGTGTATGTTTTCGGTCGATGTAGCGTTTGCACCGGCATATCGTGCACTAAGAACGCCCGGTTGTCCATTCAGGGCTGCAACCTCAAGTCCGGTATCTTCGCTAAAGCAGTTTTGTTGGGTCAGGCGATGAATGGTGCTACTTTTTTCTACAGCATTCGCTGCTAATGTATCGTGGGGCTCCGGAATGTCTATATCAATGCCGGCTTCCCGTAAGGTAATAATGTTGAAGTGAGTGCCTACTACATTTTTTATTTCAGCTACTTTGTTGGGATTGTTGGTGGCAAAAATGAGTGACTGCATATTAAAAAATAGGACTTTTTTGGGGATGAATAAATGACTGATGGGCTAACGGGCTTTTAACCACAACTATCCAATGGGGCTTTAAGCAAAAGTAGTTTTCAATACTTGCCAAAGTTTCATTTTTTCTGCCTTGATAAGTGCATCGGTATTGTTGTTGCTCAGCGTGCTAGCGCTTGCTTGTATAAAAATGCATTGGTTAAATGGTTGTGCTTGGTAGTCGGGTATCATAAATGGCAAGGCCAATTCTTGTGTGCCAACGCCAAAAAGCAATACATAACGCGGTTGCAACAACTGTTGCAGTTGCTCAAAAGTGCAAGATTGGTGTTGTGTATTTACAATTGCCACGTCATTTAAATTCATTTTTAGTGCTGCCAAAAGCTTGCCAAGCGTGTTTAACCACTCGTCGCGCAGGTGAACCGCCTCATTATCGCGAACGAGCAATACAATGTTTTTGGCATTATTGCCCAAAAAACGATTTTGTGGTACGTGATTCGTGGGTATCTTTACACCCGTTTCTGCTGAAACGATATTAGGTGTAGGCGTTGGACTTGGTAAAATAGGTTTGTTAGGAACAGCAGGATTGATAGCCGCAACATCATCGGTTATTACCAAATGGTCTTTAAACAATTCGGCAAATACAAATTCGGGTAATTGCAATTTTTCTAAACTCATACCTCTCGCCAATATTAACAATAGTTAGCTTTTGTTTTTTATTTTTATTTGCAACAAATATATAGTTATGCCGGCTGCCAAAGACATAAAGATTACGAAAATAACGAAGAGTAAGATTAATGACCTTGATTGGAATAATTTGCCATTTGGAAAATACTTTACCGATTACATGCTAGAGGCCGATTATGCCAATGGCGAGTGGGTGAGTGTAGCCATCAAACCTTATCAACCCCTCACCCTCGATCCTGCATTAACTGCATTACATTACGGACAGTCTATTTTTGAGGGCATCAAAGCCTACAACAACGTAGATGGTGAAACCTATATATTTCGACCACACGAAAATTTAATTCGCTTTAATAAGTCGGCTGATAGAATGTGCATGCCTGAAGTGCCCGAATGGTTGTTTATAGATGGAATGCGACAATTGATTGAACTAGAAAAACAATGGATACCCAACAAAGAAAACCATGCTTTGTATGTCCGCCCATTTATGTTTTCTACTGATGCATTGTTAGGCGTAAGACCTTCGCTAACGTATAAGTTCATGATTCTCTTGAGCCCAACAGGCCCATATTTTGCAGCACCCATGAAAATTTTTGTGGAAGAAAAATACACCCGTGCAGCACCCGGAGGAGTGGGTTTTTCCAAAAATGCAGGCAATTATGGCGGCAGCTTACGTGCAGCCACCGAGGCTCAAAAAATGGGCTACGACCAAGTGTTGTGGACCGATGCACACGAACACAAATGGTTGCAAGAGGTGGGTATGATGAATGTGTTCTTTTTAATCGATAACAAAGCTATTACCCCTAGTTTGGAAGAAGGTACTATCTTGAAAGGAGTAACACGGGATAGTGTCATTACCGTTTTGAACGATTTGGGGATAAGTGTAGAGGAACGACCCATCAATATCGATGAATTGGTGCAAGCATACGAAAGTGGCCGATTGCAAGAAGTGTTTGGTACAGGTACTGCTGCTACCATTGCATTGATTCAAGAATTGTTTTATAATGGCAAGCAAATGTTGTTCGATGTACAGCAATGCGAAATTGCCAATAAAGTAAAAAATATTTTAAACGAGGTGCGTTACGGCCTATTACCCGATACGCACAATTGGCTAGTAAAGGTGTAATTGTATTAGTTTTTAACAGTTTGCACAGTATTGTGAAAAAAATGAAGTAAAATATTTGGAAGTTAACAATAGCTGTGCTACTTTTGCCGTCCGAAAAATTTAAACACTGTAGAATGCCTACCATACAACAATTAGTAAGAAAAGGCCGCGAAATTATCAGAGCTAAAAGTAAGTCAAGAGCCTTAGATGCTTGCCCTCAACGCCGTGGTGTTTGTACAAGGGTGTATACCACTACCCCTAAAAAACCAAACTCAGCTTTGCGTAAAGTTGCAAAAGTACGTTTGACCAACAAAATTGAGGTTATTGCCTATATCCCGGGTGAAGGACACAATTTACAAGAGCACTCAATTGTGCTAATTCGTGGTGGTCGTGTTAAGGATTTGCCGGGTGTACGTTACCACATTGTTCGTGGTAGTTTAGATACCGCCGGTGTGAAAGACAGAAAACAAAGCCGTTCTAAATACGGTACTAAAAAGGCTAAAGCCAAAAAATAGTACAAATCATTCATCGTCAAAGAAGTTTAATATTATAAGCCATGCGTAAAGCACAAGCCAAGAAATTACCATTAGCACCAGATGCTCGTTTCAACGATAAATTGGTAACCCGTTTTGTTAACAACCTTATGTGGGAAGGAAAGAAAAGTGTTGCAATCACTATTTTTTATGATGCGGTAGATAAGGTGTCTAAAATAACCGGCGAAGATGGTTATGAAATTTGGAAAAAAGCAATTGCCAATGTTACTCCTGCTGTTGAAGTACGTAGCAGAAGAATAGGTGGTTCTACCTTCCAAATCCCAACGGAAGTACGTGCCGATAGAAAAATATCTTTGAGCATGAAATGGTTAATTCGTTACAGCCGCGAAAGAAATGGTCGCACAATGGCCGATAAATTGGCAAACGAAATTGTTGCTGCTAGCAAAGGTGAAGGTGCAGCTTTTAAAAAGAAAGAAGATGTACACCGTATGGCAGAAGCAAACAAAGCTTTCTCCCACTTCAGAGCTTAATCATATACATTTAATATATTTAAAGCCTCCATTTGTGAGGCTTTTTTTATTTTAAACATATTTTCAGCTAGAAGAAATGTTTGAATTATAAGAACAATTTTTGTGATAAGCAGTTTTAATGGTAGTATATGCCGAAATGGTAGTAGTGCTACTAGTTTTTTCGTCGTTTATTTGCAACTAGGAAAATACAGATTGTTAAACGAATGATAGCAGCATAAAATTACATGTACCAACTAACTTTATATAAGGAAATTGTAGCCATTATTTTGTTGGTATTGATAGTGCTTAAAATACTTGTGTTTGCATTTACCAACAATAAAACAATCGCCTCCTTTTTTTGGAACGAAAAAGTTATATTAAGGCATGCTACTTCCTTTACGGAAAAAAAGCTGCGTAAACTAGCCAATACACTTACCCTCCTTTTGTTATTGGTTGTATTTTCTTTTCTATTTGTTTACACAATTTTTAATTAGTTGGTAAGCATACTTAGTCTACTACTTCCAACATTTTTTTCAATTAATTTGCTTTTAACAGAGCAACGTATACTAAATGCCTGAAAAAAGCGTTTTTATACTTGCGGACGTCATTGTTGTCAATTGTGGCATCAATATTGCCTTACAAGAAAATGAATTTTCGTTCGTAAATTTGAGTTTCAATATAATTTAACTGTTATGCAATTTCAAAAGTATTTTTTTGCGGCATTGTTATTGGGCACTTGTTGGGTAGCTTGTACGCCTCACAAAAAATTACAAAAACCTGCGCCTGAGCCCGTAGCTCCCGTAAGACCGAGAGTGGAGCCTGTAATTGAAAAAGATCCGTTAGTGCCTTTTAATAGAGACCTATTCAACAAGCTTCTGGGTAATCAAATAGACATTAAAAAGGTGCAGTTTTACATAGACCAAGAATTGGTGTTGAACCGATATATGGAAAACGGAAAATTGGAAGTAACCAACGGTATCATCAAGTTTGTAAATGGAAAAAATGTGAATGAGATTGTGATACCCGCAAACACGCCTTGTGTTGCAGAATATGTGGAAGGCGATGCTATTCGCGTGAGTTTTGACAAAACAGGTAGTACTTTTCGTTTTCAAAATAGTAGAACTGTTTCGCCCGAATTTTTTTCCTTTACGGGTGTTAATTGGCGCGATGGAACCTGCGAGGTAGATTATGAAGGGGCAAGATATAGAGTAAGCTGTGGTACCTGTTCTGCCGTTAGCGATGCTAAGTTGATGGTGAAGCAAAGCGTGGTGGATAATAATGAAAACAAAAGCCGTAGAATTATGGGTAACAGAGTGGGTGGTGGTTTCTAAATTGTCCTTTATTTACTATTACACATGAATTGTTTATATCAATAGAATACGGGAAGCAAGATTAAATTGCTTCCCGTATTTTTTTTGATGAAATATTGTTGCCATATGCAGATTGTGCAATACGTTATGTTTTTTTTATGGGTTTACTTTACAACTTCATTGACATAGAATAGTTGCGGAGGTTGTTTCTACAGCCTCCAACCTTTTTATCCAATTGATAGCTGTTTTGTTTATAATTTGTATTTTTCTTCTCTTTATTAGATTTCTTCCGTATCAAAATTCTAAACTATTTATTATGTGGTGGTATAGTTGTCCATGTTGGGAATAACTAAGTATGCTTGTTCTATAGATTGGATAGTTACTGCGGAGTGGTTTACTTGGAATAAGAATATTTCCTTAATTATTTGGATGTAAATAATTCATTTAAGCAAGTAGCTGCTACCTGCTTAAATGAAAATAGGGGTAGTGAAAAGCTGTACACTGTTGTACGAATGTAATTAACCTAGTTGGTTGGTTGTTGCGCAATTTCTGCAAATGATGCTAATAAGTATTCGCTATTCCTTTTTTTGCTAGTTTGATATATTAAATAAAATTAATTAAATTATTGAAATTTATTTATATTTGAGTGCTTTGCTGTTTAATTATTGATAAGGGCTGCACAAATATTTCAACTTTTGGCATAGAATGCGTAATATGTTATTCACTTTGATGCATCTGTTATATCTAAGTTAAATTCGTCGGCATAATTTTACCAATATACCATTTTTGTATACCATACTTCTTTTTATGAACAACAAATTGATATTGCTGATTGAAGATGAAGTTGTGCTGGCAAATAACTATAGGCAAATTTTAGAGTATTCGGGTTTTGACGTTTTTGTTGTGCATGCTGCAGAAGATGGGTTGAATTTTTGTAAAAATGTTAAACCAGATTTGGTTCTTTGCGACATCATGTTGGGAGATATGGATGGCTACGGCTTTTTGGCACAGTTTAAAGCGATGGGGCATCACGATGTACCGTTTTTATTTTTGACAGCTATGTCAGACAATATCAATTTGCGCAAAGGAATGTTGCTTGGTGCAGATGATTATTTAACCAAGCCTATTTCAGCAAAAGACTTAGTAGATAGTATTAACTCCCGTATTCAAAGAAATAGCCAACTGAGTAAAAATTTGTCAGACAAACTACAGTATTATGTAAATGCAATAGCATTAAAGGATGATAGTTTGAGAAAGGTAGCTTTTAATGAATCGCACAAAATTCGTGGACCCTTAACCACTATCATGGCAATAGTTACCTTGATTGATAGTAGTCCGCTTGATGAAGAAAGTACGTTGCTATTTCAAAAGTTGATGCCTTTGTGTAACCAATTAGATGCCGTAATTCATGAAAGTGTGCAATACATAGAAGCAGCCAATTTGTAGTAACTTCCCAAAATTGGAATGCAAAATCTCGTATTGAGATAGTCGTTCTCGTGTTATGCAAAATGGTAAATGAGTTTCAGATACTTAGAAATTGGGATTTGAAAGAAAAAAAGTGGTTCAAAATTTGTTGTAATATATTAATGATAGCCTTTAAGAACAATTTGCAAGCTTAGACATGGAAAATAAAAAAACAATATTGTTGGTCGAAGATTCTGAAAAACTCAGAAATACTGTAACCGAATTGCTACAATCTATGTACCAAGTTGTAGGCGTTTCGGAAGCAATGCCTGGTATTGATATTTGCAAAAAGCAAATGCCCGATTTGATTTTATTGGATATTATGCTCGAAGGAACTATTGATGGATTTTCCTTCTTGCGCATCGTAAAAAACGACGATCATCTCCTACATATTCCTATTATACTTATTTCTGCATTGTCATCAGAAGATGTTATTGTGGATGGCTTGCGGTTAGGTGCTAACGATTATTTGGTGAAGCCATTTAGTTTAACCCAACTAATGCTTAAAATACGCAACTTATTGCATACAAGTGAACAAGCTAAACAAAAAGCTATTGTAGATGCAAGTATTC
This sequence comes from Chitinophagaceae bacterium, assembly GCA_027486695.1. Lineage (GTDB taxonomy): Bacteria > Bacteroidota > Bacteroidia > Chitinophagales > Chitinophagaceae > Parasediminibacterium. The sequence goes on from JAIXOS010000241.1 coordinate 7,011, forward strand.
CATTTAAACTTTCTACCGAAACCAACGATTTGGTAAATAAACTGGAAGTGTTGCTAGACGAATCTTTATCAAAAGACAAACACTTATCTATCAAAGAGCTTGCTACTAAATTAAGTGTCAGTCAAAGCACACTAGAAAGAATGGTAAAGAAACGCTTTAATGTAACGCCCAATCAATACTTGTTGATGCGTAAATTAGAAAAAGCCGATTTGCTAATTCGTACGCAAACCGATATACCTATAAAAGAAATTTCGTTTAGTCTTGGTTTTTCCTCAGTTTCCTATTTCTGCAAAACCTACAAAGCCCATTTTGGAAGGCGGCCTACTGATATCAAAAAATAAACTTGCTTCTATTTCAGCTGCATTTTTTAACTGAACTAATGAGTGTACCATTCCAATCTTTATTCAATAAAGCATGCACAACTACTTTGCAGTTATTACTAGCTGTTAGTGATTGGCAAAG
>JAIXOS010000252.1 GCA_027486695.1 Chitinophagaceae bacterium
CATCTACTACATAAAGAGGTTCATTATCTGCGCCTAAAGAACCAATACCCCTTATACGAATGGTGGGTGGTTCCCCAGGCATACCACCTAATGCGGATGATACTTGGAGACCAGCAGCTTGACCTGCTAGCGCATCTCCTACTGTGCCAACCGGCAGGTCATTTATATCTGTTCCTTTAATTGTGGATATAGAAGTAGTTAGTTTTTTTTTACTTTTTGTACCATAACCAATTACAATAACGTCTTCAAGTTTTTGAATAGTGGGTAGTAAAATAATTTTCATTACCTTACTATTATTTGCTACAATAAGCTGTTCTTCATAGCCCAAATAACTTATTTGCAAAATTGATTTATTATCCTTCAATCTTAATTTGAATTCTCCTTTGCTATTTGTTTGTGTTTTGTTTTGAGTACCTTTTTCAATAACGCTTGCGCCTTCAAGGGGTAGGTCTCTGTCGTTGTTGATTGTACCAGTAATATATAGATCTTCTGTTGTACGGATTATCTCAACAGTTGGTGTACTATTTTCAATTTTTTCCACCAATTTTTTTACTTTCAGAACGATATACTTGTTGGAAATAGTATACTCTAATCGTTGATCTTTAAATAGTAAGTTTAGTGCCGAAGAAATGTCACTATTTTCAATATGCATTGAAACGGGCTTCATAATTGCCACATGTTCCCGTGTATAAACAAAGCTATAACTACTTTGCTTTTCAATTTCCTTAATTATCGTAGGTAATGAAGCATTTTTAAAAGTAACATTAATTTTTTGTGCAAATAATGTACTTCCGAAAAAAGAAATACAAGCAAAGCATAACAATATAGTAGAATTGCGTATAACTAAATTAGCTTTAGTTAAGGTTTTGATTTTTTGACACGGCTTTGCTTTACCTCGAAATAAAGCATCAATACAATCGTTGAATTTCATGACTTAGCAAAATAATATTTATATACAATTATATAATTCGGCAATGATGGCAGGGGACGCAAGCAGCTATATACTTAAACCTTTTAAGTACTAGTATCGTGCATACAGCTATTTCTTATTAACATTATTTTGATACAATCACTTTATTGCCTTCTATTTTAAAGTGTACAACATTTGTTAGCTCTAATACTTGTAAAATAGTGGAAAGGCTCTCGTTTCTTGATAATTTTGCAACAAAAGAATAATTTATGGCATCATTATAAACCACATTTACATTATAAACTTTTTCTACTTGACTCATAATAGTATGAATATCATCTCCATCAAAATAAAACTGTTCATTTTTCCATGCGGTTGTTTTTGAGGTGTCAACACCATCGTTTAAATCCACTTTACTGTCATTTAAAGTAAGTGTTTGTCCAGGTTTTAACAAACGTTGCTGCTTACCTTTTATGATTTCCACAGAACCTTCTAATAATGTTACTTTCACCTCGTTGCTTTCGCCAGAATAGGCATTTACATTAAAATGTGTTCCCAAAACCTTAACATGAACATCGTTGTGGTTTACGTAAAAAGGCTTGGATTTATTTTTTGCAATTTCAAAATAACCTTCCCCATTTATAGTAACGCGCCTTTCATTTCCTATAAACGCAATTGGGAAAGTGAACGAAGTGCCCGCATTCAAGAAAATGGCACTTCCATCAGATAATAGTACCTTTTGTATCTTGCTGCCCTTGGGAACAGTGATTGTATTGTATATTAAATGATTGGTATTAAGGCCTTGATAAGCAATTTCACCAAATTTATTTTTAGTGATATTTACATTACCTTGAGTTGCAATAAGACCAGCCCTTACGTTGTCTAAATATATTTTTGTTCCACCTTCTAGTACAAGAATTGAAGTATTGTTTTTGGGTGCATTTATATCGTTATGATAAAAAGACTTTCCGTTAGTAGTAATCTCAGCGGAAGTATTGTTATTCAACTTTTTAGGTTGGTAAATAAAGTAAGCAATACCTATAACAAATATTAGTGAAGCAGCTATACCAATAGTTTTTAATTGCTGCCAAATTTTCAAGTGCGGTTTTGGAGTTTTTGATAGTATTGGTGTCAAAGACTGATTTTCTAATTCCAATTCAACACCAATTACTTTTTGTATACTCATCCAAAGTTGCTCTACTTCAGTATTATCAAGAGACGAAATAACATCTAAACCATTAATTTCATCCCAATGTTCTTTCATCCAAGAACGAACAACAAAATCGTTTTTAGGATCAAGCAACCATTGTAGTATCTCTTTCCTTTCAGAAGGAGAACACGCATTTTGGAAAAACTTTTGTAGTCTCGAATTATCCATAACTAACTTCAATACATTCTAATACGGACAAAAAGAAACAAACCCTAGTCTAAAAGAAAAAAAATAAAATAATAACGTTGCTGATTCTTGTTTGGATAAAATATTCTTTAAGCTGCGAAAGAATACCTGTCATGTGATACTCAACTGTTTTTACACTGATTCCCTTTTTTTCTGCAATTTCTTTGTTAGAGAGTCCTTCATGCCTACTCATGATGAATATTTCTCTTTTTTGGGGTGCTAGCGTTTCTAAAGCTTTGGTGTAAACGGATTCTAGGTTGTGCCTATTTAAAATAGTCTCTGCAGACTCTGTAGAAACTAAAAGTTCTTCGTATAATAGCAAGTCGCCCGAATGATCAATAAGAATATTTTCTTTTCGGCGAATAAAATCAATGACATTATGATAGGCAATGGTAAACACAAATGATTTAAATGATTTCGATACATCAATTGTTTCTTTTTTCTCCCAAATTTTAATGAAGGTGAGTTGAACTATATCTTTTACCTGTTCCTTGTCTTTAATATAGGTGGCTACAAACCGATGTACTTTGTGAATATAAAAATCATACACCTCTTTAAAAGCAGTATGCTCTCCTGATATTAACCGGACAAGGGTGTCTTTTTCGTCAACCATTTTTCAAAATTAGATGAATCGAATAAATTTCTTTTTAAAAAAGACTTTAACATTTTAGTATACCGGCATTTAGTTCATCTAAAAACATGCTACAATATACTACAATCATAAAAACAAAAATTTATACAATAAATCTATTGTCTACATCTGCACAAGCAATAACCATAAATCTGTTTTTGCATTATGCTATTGATATGCTTGACTTTTTATAACCAAAAGCACGATAAAAGCCTGTCTTTTTTACTAATTACATCTGCTACCTATTTTAAAATCGGTCTTTTATTTAGAAAATTCCTACAACTTCTCAACTAAGTGTAATAATGATTCAAAAGAAGATTTTAAGAGGGGCTGTGAACCACG
>JAIXOS010000176.1 GCA_027486695.1 Chitinophagaceae bacterium
GTTACTAGCCAAAGCGCCCATTCAATTACAAGCAAGTACTCAAAATTTACTGCATCCGCTTTTGTTGTTGCCGTATAAAGAAGCATTGGTGTTTTATCAACGGCTTTTGGAAGTCAATCAATCGGATGTTCTTTTGTATACAAGCATCTATCGGCAACAAAAAAAGCATCAATACGATTATTGGGTATCCGTTTATCAATTGCCCGCAGCCATAATTTTGGCAATTGCTTGTTGTGTGGTTTGGAAAGTTTTTTTGTAAAAAAACAGAGCGTATACCTAGGTTTTGTACCATTGAGGTACATAGTGTGGTTTAAAATCCGTGTTTGATTGATGCATAGAGTTGTACAACTTGAATGGTGCCAACGCCAATGCCGCTTCATAGGTAGTACCGGCCCATGGCTCATCATAAAAAAAAGGCTACCGTGTAGCCGTAAAAATAGGGCTAAAGTGGGGAGTGTGGATGGTGTTGTAGAGGAACCAACAAAAGGGTAAAAAAAAGCTAGGTACAACTACCTATTTCGTGTTGCCGTACCTAGCTATGAGGGTTGTAACATTAATTTGCTATAAGGAGAACCGCTGAAATATTAATTGCCAAATACTTTTTTCAATAAATCGGTTGTACGGGCAGCCGCATTGCCACGGATGTTTTTTTCCTCGGCGGCAACTTGAACAAACATACCCGCAAGTGCTTTTTCGGTTACGTAAGCAGCCAAATCAGTATTTACTTTTTTAACAAAAGGAATTTGGTTGTAAGTAGTAAAAACGCCGTTCCAATATTTGGTAGCATCTACTTTGTCGAGGCTTTTTTCAATTACCGGGCGAAAAACTTCGGTTAATTTGGCCGACGTATTGTTGCGCAAATAGCCCGTTGCGGCGGTATCGGTACCTTTTAAAATGCCTACGGCATCTTGTATACTCATGTTTTTGATGGCGTCCACAAAAATTGGGGCTGCGCTTTTGGCGGCATCTTCAGCAGCACGGTTCATGCTTGTAATGGCTTGGTCAACTTGACTGCCCATGCCTAAGTCGCGCAATTTTTTTTCCACTTTCAAGGCTTCTTCCGGCATCCAAATTTTTACTGCGGCATTGCCTAAAAAACCATCTACCGCCGATAGTTGTGCAGTGCCTTTTTGTACCCCTTTATTAAGGGCTTCTTTTAAGCCGCTAGCAATTTCGTCTTTGCTAATGCCTCCGCCTAGTGCAGATGCAGCTGTTCCGGTAGCTTTTTTGATGAATCCATTAATGCCCTGTGCTTGACTATTGTTGCTAAAAACAATGCTTGCAAGGAGGAGCGCTGCAATGCCTGATTTTGTATACATGGTGTTTTTGTTTTTTAGGGTTTTCAATAACTTGTTCGAAAATAGTGCCGTGTATTGTTATAACAATCTTAAAGCGTGTTTTTACCATCAGGCTTTAAAACCAACCGCGTTTTTTAAAAATCCAAATCATCCATACCGGGATGAAAAGCATGAGGGAAACTGCAATAAAAAAACCATTTTTGTGGTGTAAATAAGGTATTCGGTCAAAGTTCATTCCAAAAATACCGCCAATTACGGTAGCGGGTGCCAACAAACAAGTAACGATAGTCATCACTTTCATGACTTCGTTCATTTTCATATTGGCCTTGTTTAAATACAAATCTTGCAGGCTCATCATCATATCACGATAGTTGTCAACCATATCGGCAGCTTGCACTATGTGGTCGTATACGTCTTTGAAATATTTGGTATTTCTATCGCTGAGTAGGTCGCTTTCGCTTCTGATGAGTCCGTTTATCAAATCTTTTACAGGGCCAATATTGCGTTTCATCACAATCATTTCTTTCCGCATACTGTTGATACGGGCAAGCGAACGGGTATTGGCATTGCGAATGATTTCTTCTTCAATCCACTCAATTTTATCGCTCAATTGTTCCATCACTGTAAAATAACGGTCAACAATCAGGTCGAGCAAAACGTAGCATAAATAGTCGGCCCCACTTTGGCGCAGCTTGCTGTTGGGTAGTTTTAGTTTGTCGCGCAGGGGATTAAAAACATCTCGGTGGGCATCTTCTTGAAAAGTAATTACATAATTTTTACCCAATATAATGCTGATTTGTTCTTGTTCTACTGCGGTGTTTTTGGCATCAAAGTACAGCATGTTCAACAAGCAAAATAAATGATTGTCGAAGTCGTCCATTTTGGGGCGTTGGCCAATGCTTAAAATATCTTCTACTATCAAGTAGTGGATGTCGAAAATTTGGCAAACCGTGTCTACTTCGGTTTTTCTTAGTCCGTCTATGTTAATCCACGTAACCGTATTGGGTTGTACCAACGGCAAACATTGGTGTAGGCTAGTGGCGGTATGTTCCTCTAGGGTATCGGCATTGTATTGTTTTACTGTAATGTGTACCTCCTGCGCTTCGGTACGCACGGGCGCAATGGTTGGATTGATATTCAGTATTTCCTTTGTTCGTTGGGTATTGAATATCGGAAAAATGGTTTGGAGGTATTTTCGGGTATTCATGCTGTTTGTTTTTGGGTTAGCCCAACTGCAATTTTCCAAGATGCATTAATCCATAGCAAATGGCTGTAACGTGCATGGATTGTACAAAATCGCCTCTTTTAAACATGGCTAACAGTTCGTCCATAGTCACCAATAGTACTTCTAAATCTTCGCCTGCATCCAATTCTTGTTCGGCGGATTGCACGCCATTGTACGCAACAAACATGTGCATGAGGTTGGTATTGGTGCTTGGGTTGGCCGATGTTTTGCCCAAATAATGAAATTGGTCGAAAACATAACCGGTTTCTTCCCGTAATTCTCTGGCTATGGCATACTCTAACGATGGGTCCGATTTGTCTACACAACCACCCGGAATTTCGTACATCGTTACCCCAAGTGCATGGCGGTATTGTTTTTCAAGAATCACTTTGCCATCTTGAGTGAGGGCCAATGCCGTAACCCAATCAGGAAATTCGTATACATAGTAGGGCGTTACAACGTGGCCATCGGGTTTGATGCAGGTATCTACCCGAATGGTAGCCCAAGTGTCTTTTAATAAGTAATGACTTTCGGATAATTGCCAAGTAAGGTCTCTGTTGCTATTCATTTACCAGTTTTTGAATTGTTTGAGCGTGGTGATGTGTGCGGTGTGGTGTTTGCTATGCCATGCATACATACCTAATAGGTGCCACAAAGTCATTTGTTTGTTGTGTTCGGGGTGTACAACTGTACGTTCTAGCCATTGTTCGTTGGTGAGGTCCTTAATAGCTGCGTACCATCTTGTATGTACCGCATGCAATAGGGTGATAGATACGTTGATGGGAACGGTTTGTACGTCGGGCAACAGTGCCCATGCTTGTTCATCGTATGGTTTTATGGTAGGATTGTTTTCTGTAATGCCCAATTTAAAGCGCGTGTAGGCATTCATATGGCTATCGGCTACATGGTGTATGAGTTGTACCAAAGTCCATCCGCCCTCGCGGTAGGGTGTTTGCAGTTGTGCTTCGTCTAAGTTTTCAATAGCTCGTTCAATAGCCTGCGGTAAAAAGTAAATATCTAGTAGCCAAGCTTCTTTTTGTTGCACAGAAAAAGGCTGTGGTTCGTATTGGCCAATAGGGTAGCGTGGATCGGTATGCATATGTATCAAATTTTAGTGGGTATTGGTTACATTTCTCTGAGTGAGTAGCCGGTAAGGTGAATAAATACATCTTCCAAATTGGCATTTTTTACTTGTTTGGGGCGTTCAAAACCGGTGGCCACCAAGTTGTCAATGAGTTGTGTTGGCGAATCAATAGCAATAATTTTTCCACTATCTATAATGGCCACTCTATCGCACAATATTTCGGCTTCGTCCATATAGTGGGTGGTAATAATAACTGTAGTCCCTTTTTTGCGAATGTCCAATATTAAGTCCCACAAGTTTCTGCGGGCTTGCGGGTCTAATCCGGTGGTGGGTTCGTCTAAAAAAATAATTTTGGGGGAGTTAATGAGCGTGGTGGCAATAGAAAAGCGTTGCTTTTGGCCTCCGCTCAATTGTTTGTATTTGGCTTTTGCCTTGTCCTCCAAGTTCACGCTTGCTAGTAGGGCTTTGGCATCTACTTTTTGGTTGTACAAACCGCCAAATAGTTCAATCAATTCCACCAAATTTAATCCCGGAAAATAGCCACTAGCTTGAAGTTGAACACCAATAATTTTTTTGATTTCGTTGGGTTGTTCATCTAGGTTAAAGCCATTTACCCAAACGGAACCACTTGTTTTAGGACGTAAGGTTTCAATAATTTCCAGTGTAGTAGATTTTCCGGCACCATTGGGACCAAGCAAACCAAAAATTTCGCCTTCGTATACAGTAAAGCTAATGTCTTTTACCGCCTCAAAATGCTCGTATTGTTTTGTCAAGTGTTCAACGCGAATGATTGCTTGCTTCATGTAAACGAAATATAATTATTCAATAATGAGAAACGGTAGTTGACCCAAACAAAAATAGGGCAGAAAAATGGTACATCCATATTAAATGCAATCAAGCGAATGGTATTGAAAAGGCGTATATCATACAATAGAATCGGCTATGCGTAATTGGTAGGGCATGGGGGAATGTGCAGGCAATAAAGATTTTGTGTGCAATTGACTACACAGCTAGCATTTGCGGTTGGTACTCTTTGAAATAAGGTTATTTACTTTTAAAGTCGCCTCTTTTCCAGGCTTTGATAAATTCGGCCCACGCCATTGGGTTAAAAATATTTTGTGGAGGCACTTGTCCGGCATAGTAATACTTATTGCTTTGTTGGCGCAATTGATAGTTAACGGCTTCTCTGCCATCGGCGGGTAAGGTTTGTAGCAGCAAAC
>JAIXOS010000457.1 GCA_027486695.1 Chitinophagaceae bacterium
AGTTGGACACCAACACCATATGCTACCTACGATGATGCTGATTACGGACAAACGTTTGTGAGCCACGCAATGATAGACAAAGGCGAATTGTACCCCTTTATGGACGGACAAGCGGTATTTAAAAAAGCCGTAGTAAAATTTCCGGAAGTGATTCACGAAGCATTGGATGCAAATGGCTTGGCCGCTAGCAACATAGATTTGTTAATACCACACCAAGCCAATTTGCGCATTAGCCAATATGTGCAGCAGCAGTTGGGTTTAAGCAACAACCAAGTTTTTAACAATATTCAGCATTATGGCAATACTACAGCTGCTAGCATTCCCATAGCTTTGTGCGAAGCTTGGGAACAAAACAAAATAGAAAAGGGCAACCTTGTTTGTTTGGCAGCATTTGGCAGTGGCTTCACATGGGCAAGTGCTTTAATTAATTGGTAATCAAACGGCTACATAGTTGGCTCAACTGTTATCAATAGGTTAAAAAAGCAGCAAGTGCAACTATTTTATTTACAAATAGGTTGATTTATTTATCATGACGAGACATATATATTATTTGGTAAACCCTATATCGGGTACCACCAAAAAAGACGATTTAATTAAGCTAATTACCAAAGAAAATCAACAGCGCAATTTGCTTTTTCAAATTGGTTACACCAATGCACAAGGCGATTACGATTATTTAAAAGACATCATTGAAAAACAACAAATTACCGACGTGGTCATGGTGGGTGGCGATGGTACGGTTAATCAAGTGCTCAATGCTTTGCACCGCGAACCGGTGAAGTTTGGCATTGTTCCAATGGGATCGGGCAATGGACTTGCTTTGGCGGCAGGGATACCCAAAAAACCCGTAGAGGCTCTCAAAGTTATTTTCGACGGGCATGCGTATACTACCGATGCCTTTTTAATCAACCAACAATTTTCGTGTATGCTTAGCGGCATTGGTTTCGATGCACAAGTGGCACACGATTTTTCTACCAAGGCTAGCAGGGGTTTGTTGATGTACACCCAACAAAGCATCCTCAATTATTTCAAAGCGCAGCCTTATCAATTCGAAATTCAGGTGGATGGATTTAACTTTTTTACCGAAGCTTTTTTTATCAGTATAGCCAATAGCAACCAATTTGGCAACAATGTTACTATAGCACCGCAAGCAAGCCTTAACGATGGTTTGCTCGATGTAGTAATTGTTCAAAAAATGAACAAAGCCAAACTGCCTTTTGCCATATTTCAGCAAATACGCGGCAACAACAAACTACAAACTTTGGTGGAAGATATGAGTAAAAAAAACGTACTGTATTTTCAAACACCGGCATTAAGCATCAAAAACATCAAATATGCACCCCTGCACATAGACGGCGAACCCTGTACTACGCATCCGCATTTTGAGATAGCAATTGTCAAAAATTGTTTCCAACTTATTCAACGCAAAAACAAGTAAGTTGGCCAATCATGAGCTATTTATTTTGGGCGTATCCCCTTCGGGGTCGGGCTTTTCGCTCATACTCCTCGCCGCCACCTTTCAGGATGGCAGCTGTGGGGTAACCGCTTCAATCCCTTACGCAAATCCTCTACGTAGTAATAATTAGGTACATTTAAAAAATATTGCCATAATATGCATCTATCTATTATTTTGTCTGCTTAATCACAATATCCGTATCTACCGAGGCAAAATCTATCCCAAGTTCGTGAAGTAAAGCAATACAGCGTAGGTTAATGTGTTCCTTCGTCAACAAAAAGGTTTCTTGCGATTGAGCCATCGAAGTAAAATAGTCAATTTGTACCACGTGTGCATTTTTACCTGTATCGCTTAAATGAACTAGCGAGTGGGTAATTGCCGGATCGTTGTTTAGCAACTGTCGCAAACCATCTAGCAACGAAGTCAGTTGCAAATGAGAAGCATCTATATCAACTTCTAGTTTTAATTCGCCTTTGTGCTCGCTTCGGAGGCTAATATTGTCCACAATACTGTCCACCATTTGTTTATTAGGTACGGTGATAAACGTTTTTTCCAATGTGCGTATGCGCGTACTGCGCAAGCCAATTTTTTCGATTGTTCCGGTAAAGTTTTGCACTTTTACATTTTCGCCAACGCTAAAAGGCTTGTCGAAAAAAATGATGAACGAGGCAATGAGGTTTTCCAAACTTTCGCGCGTGGCCAAAGCCAAAGCGGCACCTACTATGCTGAGGCCGGTTAAAATATTGCCAACATTGCGGTTAAAGCTAAAGTGCAGTAGCATTAAAAAACCAAGCAATACCACAATAACTTTAAAAAAATCTCGGAAAAAAACCACAAATTGATTGTCGGTAATAGCCGGAATATTGTTGTTGGCTTTTTGTTCCAACACCATTGCAATAAAATCGATAGCACGCAAACAAAGCCAAATAAACGTAATGACCAAAGCACCATTGGCAACGGATTCAGCAATTTGTCGGGTAGATACTTTTTGCAAAAACACAAAATCCAACTCCGTTGGAAAATTAAGTTTGTCTAAAGCAACAAAAGCTATTAATAAGGTTATAAACCATTCGAGTGGCGGAATGATTAAGTTAACAAAAGCCGATTTGTTGTTGCGCTTATTGTTTTTATCTACCAATCTAAAAAGTACGCCGGCTAGGTATTTAGAGACCCATCTTTTGATACAAATGGCTAGTGTAATAGCGGCCAAAACCATTAAATAGGCTATAATTGTATTGCACAGAAATGTTTGATGTAGCAGTTGTTTCATGGTTTACAATAATTGATAAATATACAAGCCATCGTTGCGCAACACGTAACAATGGTTTTGCTGGTACACTACTTGTAAAGCATTGTTCCACGCAGCCGCTTTTTGGGTTTGCAACAATTGTTTGGGTTGCCAAGTATATTGGTATTGATTATCGCGGCCAATCAATAATCCGTTGCTAACATGTACGTCTTTCCAATGCAACAATGGGTATTGGTGCATTAAGGCGCCTAAATAGTTAAATACTTTAAAACCCACTTCCGGATGATAAAGATATAACAAGCCATCAGCATCTATAATGCTATTGGGCGAAAATGGTTGGTCAAACAGGAGTCTGCAATCGGTAAATTCCTGAACAATATTGCCCGCATCGTTCATCTTTTTTACTTTATTGTCCCATTCGTCAAAAAGCCAAATGTGGTTATCAAAACTTTGCGCCATACATTTTACTTGTAGTAGGTTTTGTTGGCGTAAGTTGATGGTGGTGCGGTAATTTAAAAATCGATCCAAAATAGCAATAGCCGCATATTTGCGGTAATATACCAAAATTTTTAATGGATTACTAACATCTATGGCTGCAATATTGCCAAAGCGTTTTACGTCGTTATACAAACCAACACTATCCAATTGTTGGTTTAGTTTTTTAATTTGGTTGTTGGCATTGATCAAATAAACATTGCCCAAGTTGTCGGCTGTAAAGGTGGTAAATTCCCCAGCAATATGCTTTTTCAACTGCCAACGCAATGTGTCGGTAGTTTGTGCATGGCTAAGTGTGGGTTGCCAACAACAGCAGGCCAAACAAATTAAAAATGCGTTTAGTGTTGCCATTTGTGTAATTGCATGTGAGTGCCATCAAAAGTAGCATAGGTAAAGTTAACAATCCAATCGCCTAGGTTAATGTAGCGGCTATTATTGCCAAGGTCAAAATCCATTGGTAAATGTCGATGTCCAAATACAAAATAGTCGAAATGTTGCTTTTGCAGGGTTTCTTGGCAAAATAGAATTAGCCATTCTTTATCGGCGCCTAAAAATACCTCGTCGCTGCTACCCGTTTTTTGGCGGCTTTTTCTACTAAAATAGTTGGCTACACCCATACCAATTGACGGATGCATTTGTCCAAAAGCCCATTGACAAAAACGGTTGCGAAAAATTTTTTTCAACATTTTAAATCCCGCATCGCCGGGGCCTAAACCATCGCCATGACCAATAAAAAACTGTTTGTTGCCAAATGTAAAGGTTTGTGGATGGTAATACACCGGAATATTGAGTTCCTTTTCAAAATAGCCACTCATCCACATATCATGATTGCCTACAAAAAAATGAATGGGAATACCACTATCGGTAAGTTCGGCTAGTTTGCCCAAAATTCGGGTATACCCCTTGGGCACAACTGTTTGATATTCATACCAAAAGTCGAACAAATCGCCCACAATAAAAATGGCAGAGGCAGTAGGCCGTATGTGTTCTAAAAAGGCAACAATTTTTTTCTCGCGTACCAAACTTTGCTCGTAATTGGGTGCACCCAAATGAAAATCGGACAAAAAATAAATACACTTGTTGGCTTGTTGGTTCATGTACAATTGCTTGCTGTAAAATAAAGATAACCTTTTGGCAAAATTGGTATGTTTTTTTAAAGTGGCGGTATTAAATATGTGGTAAGCAAGGTAAAACCACCGTAAAAAACTATTTTTGCTCCCATTTTAAAAATCAACATTATGCCTAAAGGACCTGTTTCAACATTTATAGAACACCATTACCGACATTTTAATGCCGCTGCATTGATAGATGCGGCTAAAGGATACGAGGCGCACCTGAACGAAGGCGGTAAAATGATGGTTACTTTGGCCGGTGCCATGAGTACTGCCGAATTGGGTATATCGTTTGCCGAAATGATTCGTCAGGATAAGGTAGCCATTATTTCGTGTACTGGAGCCAACTTGGAAGAAGATGTAATGAACTTGGTGGCACACAGTCATTATAAAAGAGTGCCCAATTATCGCGACTTAACGCCGCAAGATGAATGGGACTTGCTCGAAAACCATTACAACCGTGTTACAGATACTTGTATACCGGAAGAAGAAGCTTTCAGGCGCTTGCAAAAGCATTTGGTAAAGCAATGGAAAGATGCACAAGCCAATGGTGAACGTTATTTTCCACACGAATTTTTGTACAAAACGGTATTAAGTGGCGAGTTAGAACAATACTACGAAATAGACCCCAAAGACAGTTGGATTGTAGCAGCTGCCGAAAAAAACATTCCAATCATCGTACCGGGATGGGAAGACAGTACTACCGGTAACATTTTTGCCTCGTATGTAATTAAAGGCGAATTGAAAGCCGATACTGTAAAAAGTGGTATTGAATACATGGTATACTTAACCGAATGGTATCGTGCCAATAGTGGTGGAAAAGGAGTTGGATTTTTTCAAATAGGCGGTGGTATAGCCGGCGATTTTCCGATATGCGTGGTGCCAATGATGTACCAAGATTTGGAATGGCACGATGTGCCTTTTTGGAGCTATTTTTGCCAAATTAGCGATAGTACAACCTCGTACGGTTCTTATTCCGGAGCAGTACCCAACGAAAAAATTACTTGGGGAAAACTAGATATTCACACACCTAAGTTTATTGTAGAAAGTGATGCCACCATAGTAGCACCACTCATTTTTGCTTGGATTTTGGGTTGGTAACAGCCAACCTCAACAATGATACAAAGGAGATGACCCACACGGGTTTCATCTCCTTTTTTTGTTTAACAGACTTGCTGTAGTTGAACGGTGCCAACGCCACTTCGGCTAACTAGTAGTACCGGCTCTTGGCCCATCATCCTAATAAGGCTACCGTGTAGCAGCTTGTAAGAATGCCTTGGAGGGAGTACTGACCAATCTCATTTTTTGCCGTTGCATTCGTGTATATTTTGCTTGTTTTTACCTATCATGATGCAAACAAACCCAATAGAATTATTAGCCCCTGCCGGCAATTTTGAAAGTTTAATGGCGGCCATACAAGGTGGTGCCAATGCCATTTATTTCGGTGTAGAACAACTCAATATGCGTGCTAGGGCAAGCGTGAATTTTTGTTTGAACGATATAGAAACGGTAGCAAATTTGTGCCAACAGCAAGGTGTACGAAGTTATTTAACCTTGAACACTATTGTGTACGACCACGATTTGGCAATTGCCAAAAAAATGATGGATCGAGCCAAAAGGGCGGGCATAAATGCTGTTATAGCCGCCGACGTGGCTGTTATTGGCTACGCACATAGTATTGGTTTGAGTGTACACATATCTACACAATGCAATATTTCAAATATTGAAACGGTGCGGTTTTATGCACCATTTGCCGATGTAATGGTATTGGCTAGAGAACTTAGTTTGCGACAAATGACGGCAATTTGTGTTGCTATTCAAAAAGAACAAATAAAAGGACCTTCGGGTAATTTGGTACAAATAGAAGTATTTGCACATGGTGCGCTGTGTATGGCAGTATCGGGCAAATGTTATATTAGCTTACATACCCACAACGCATCGGCTAATAGGGGCGCTTGTATACAAAACTGTCGACATCAATACAAACTAACCGATGTAGAGGAGGGCACCGAACTAGCGATTGATAATGAATACATTATGTCGGCCAAAGACTTATGCACCCTTCCGTTTTTAGATGAATTGTTGCAAACGGGAGTTTCGGTACTTAAAATTGAAGGGCGAGGCAAAGAGGCTTTATACGTGAACACCGTTACACGCGTGTATGCACAGGCTATTGCAAGTTATAAAGCCGGAAAATTTGATAGTGAACAAGTGGCCACTTGGATGCAACAATTGCAATCGGTATACAATAGAGGCTTTTGGAGTGGTTATTATTTGGGGCAAAAAGTAGGCGAATGGGCAAACACAGCCGGTTCCATTGCAGCTACCAAAAAACTGTATTTGGGAAAAGGACACCATTATTATCCCAAAAATAAAATAGCAGAATTTGCCATAGAAGCCTATCCGTTGCAAGTGGGCGATCGGGTATTGATTACCGGACCAATTACGGGTGTTGTAGAAACTACGATTCAATCGCTGCATGTAAACAACGAAGGCGCCCAACCAATAGCCCAAAAAGGCGACTTGTGTGCTTTTCCTGTTACTGTACCCATTAGAAAACAGGATAAATTGTATAAATTAATGAATCAAAATGTTTTGGAAGGATAAACGATGCTACAAATAATTCAACAACGGCACAAATGTATTGGCTGTAACTATTGTGTTGAAGCTGCGCCGGATAGGTGGCGAATGAGTAAGGCCGACGGAAAATGCAGTTTGGTAGATGCCACCAATAACAAAGGCTTTTGGCGTGTGCAAGTGGGTGAACACGAACGTGCAGCCAATGAAGTAGCAGCAAGTGTGTGCCCTGTAAGCATTATTCAAATAAGGTGAAGGGATATTGTTTTATAATAATGAAAATATGCCTTCTTTTAAAAGTAAGGCTTTAAGCAACATTAAACAGCATATTTATTTAACGAGAGGAATCGTTCTAGGCACTTGAAACCAATGATGTGCTTCTAGCATTATTGATGAATTTAGTTCAAGTACTAAGGTTTAAGAAACCGTTGATAACTGCGCAGCCCAAGCGATGTAAAGCAAGCCAATTGATAAATACCCGATGCCAATTGACTAGGTAAGGTTACTACTACAGGATTACTGCCTTTTGTAAGCAATTGTTGCTGCTGCCATAAAATTTTGCCCGAAACATCGGTTACTTGCAAGAGTGCTTGGCTATTTGCTGGTACTTGCACAAAGGCAGTGAGCGAGTGGTTGGTAATGGGATTGGGTACGATACTTTTAATACCAAAAGCGTGGTTTTTAGCCGATAGCGATACGATGTGACTGTAGCCCACTTGTCCATCGGCGTCTAACAATTTAAGACGGTACACTGCCGTATTGGATAGTACCGAACTATCTATAAAGGTAAAGGGTTGTAAACAAGTATTTTGAGCAATAGATACTGTATAGATGGGTTGAAAGGATTGGTTACTACTGCTTTTTTCTACTACAATAATCGCATTAGGATTGGCCGAGCACAAAATTTGCCAATTGAGTACCGCTTGATTGTTGATAATGGATGCATTAAAAAACGATAATTCTAGTGGCAGAATGGTTTTACATTGATTAATTTGACTAATAGGTATGGAATGGTTTTGCAGATAGCGAACAATAATGCGAGCCAAACTATCGGTAAAGCGTTTAATACTAGTGGTATTGTTGCGTACATTGGTCCAGTTAGATTCTATTTGTATGGCATCAATAATGCCACTATCGGCGGTGCCGTAGCGCCGAACATTGTAGCCGCCATTAAAATAATCTTCATTTACTGCCGGGCTTGAATCTTGAAGGCTTGGTACCGACGGATAACCGGCATTAGCCATCATGGTACCAAATGCTTGCGTACCTCTAATAAGTTGTGCATGGTTAAGATTTTGCAAATTGCTGTTAGCCAAAGCCCGAATGGTACTATTGTTACGTACCGATGTGCGGTTAAGATAGGCGTCGGATGCGCGTAATTCGGCACTTGAAAGGCCATAGCCAAGTTCCAAGCGTTGAATGGTGTGTCCATGACCATGAAAATCGATATACAAACCGCGAGCAAAATTGCTGCGCAGATTGGTGCGTGCCATATTGATAAAATTATGGAATTCGAACCAAGCGATTTGTGCCAACGAATCGCCACAAGCACCGGTTGCCAAATCGCGGTTGCAATCCAATTTTCCTCTGTCAAGCCTGCAAATAATGGTATGTGGTCGGCAGCCAATAAGGTTGCGCATAGCTGTATCTAGTGCTCTAACTACATCATCGGTATTGGTATCTTCGGCAGTAGAAAAGTTGCTTGTATCGTTGCAAAGTGCCTCAGTTCTATTTTTCATGCCCGAAGGCGCAATAGTGCCACCGTGGGGCGCACTAATAATAACGGGCATATTACCGGCTATGTATTCTATGTACCTATTTCTACCAAAATAGCTAGTGCCGGGTGTGTATTGCGCTTGTGCACAAATGCATGCCACCAACACTGCTGTTAAAACATGGTAAAAACGAAAGGAATGTTTGGACGCTAGGTGCATGTTATTTACCAATTTTGGAGGCATTGATTTTGGTATAGGTAGTAATAAAGCGCATGATGTTTTTAACAAAAGCTTCAGCAAAGGCATAGTAATTTTCTTCACTATCGCGAACGCCTTTGTTGTTGGTTTCTATTTGCCAACCAATAACGTTGGGAAGCATGGTATACCGACGCACATTGTAACCACCATTAAAATATTTGTCACCTGCATAAGGTACCGGTTCGTCGGCACTAGGAATGGATCTGAATCCAGATTCGGCCATCCAGGTGCCAAAAGAGTTTTTGCCCGATAGCATTTCTTTCAAAGAAACTTTTTTAGGGTTTTGCTTAAAGAAATTGCGAATGGAAACTTTGTCGATTAGTGAAGTGTTTTCGGCACCTTCTTGTACGGCTTGTAGTTCCTCGGTAGTAAGGGTATAGCCAAGTTCGAGCCGTTGGTCGGTGTGGCCATGCGCATGTAAATCTATATACATGGTTTGGCCATATTTTTTGGTAGCTAAAGCAATAGCCGTATCGGCCCAATTGTGCCAGGTGTACCAAACTTTTTTCATTTCCTCGTTGCCACAAGTAGCAATATCAATTTCACGGTTTTGGTCAATTTTTTTTCTGCGGAGGTGACAAATAACCAAATATGGTCTACAGCCATAATCGCGTTTAAAAACAGAATCAATGGCTTTGGCCAATTCTACCGTTCTTGTATCGGTAGCGGTAACAAATTTTGCATTTCCAGCCAGTTCTCTACAATCTCGGTCGGGCAGTTCTAAAGGGTTGGTATATCCGCCATGCGGAACGGTAATTACCAAAGGCATGTTGCCAACTAAAAACTCTGTCCATTTGTTCTCGTCTAAGTAAGTAGTACCCGAACGCCAATCTTGAGCCAACACAGCAAACGACATGCTTACGAAAAGCAACAACAATATTTTTTTCATTTAGAGGATGTTTTATTTCAGTAGTGGTAGTTAATAGGTTTTTGTAACATGCTGCCCAAATAAAGGTTATCCTAACTATTTGCCCCGCTTGAGGAAAAACAAAGCTAACGTTGGAAATAATAAAATTGCAGTGCACTTAAAAAGGGATGATACTTATTTATTAAATACACCAACTGTGTTATCCAATAAGCAATACCGATTGATCAATTGATACGCATATTAAAATAATCAAAATTAATATTTCTTTTTAAAAAAATAATCGTAAAGGCTGTTGTTTACTGTAAATATTTTAAAATAATAAGCTTAAAATGGATTTTTTTAATTTTTTCGTGTCGTTTTTAAAATATTGTTTTTGATTTAATGTGAATCTTTTTTTGAAAAATTCATTATTTTTTAACAAAAACACTGTTACAAAGAGTCCGCAAGATGCACATGCATTGAAATGTTAACGTTTTACTGAAAAAATACCAATCGTTAAAATTTTGCTTTTTTCTGTTTTAATGTAATTATAATTTCTAATTTAATTTTAATTGTATGATTACAACGCTTTACAAAAAAGAACCTATTAACTGTTGTTTTTTTCAAAAAAAAGTAGCACAAAAGCTGTATTCCATACTGTTTTGTGTACTTGCATTGTTAATGGTCCACAATAGTTATGCGCAA
>JAIXOS010000224.1 GCA_027486695.1 Chitinophagaceae bacterium
CACAGAGCAGTAGTAGCACATGCAGGCGGCAACGGACAGTTAAGTATCAAGTTAGCGAGCAAGTTGTCATCAGGTAGCTACACAGTGAGTGTATTAGGCTCAACAGCAACACCATTGTACCAAGGTAAATTGGTGGTAGAATAATACTCAACTAATTAAATCATATCAAACTTGTCCGGTAAGAACGGGAGTATCGAGCCGGACAAGTTTCAATTCATCATTCGAAAACTGAAAACAATGAAAAAGAAACTATTGATGCCAATTGTAGTGTTGGTGTTGGGTATGACTGTTTTGCCAACAAGCATCGGTTGGTCACAAACGCCTGCCGTATTGGATGGTACGCCAGGTGGCGAAACAGGCGGTGATGGGAATGGTGGTTTTGGCGACGGACCGGTAGTACCCTTAGATGGTGGTATGAGTTTGTTGCTGTTGGCAAGCGGTATTGGCTATGCTCGTAAAAAGATGAAATAATTATTTTAAATACAAATTAGACGATTTATGAAAAAAATTTCCGCATTCTTACTATTAATTGCTTGCTTTCATGGTTCTTATGCACAAAATATGCAACCTTTTGGTGCTTCTAACTTTTTGGTTCTTAGGGTACAAAATCCATCAAGTAGTACCGGTAGTCTTGTTCTACAAGAATACAATGCTACTGGAAAAAGGATACAACAACTAGACTTGTCCACTTTAACTGCGCCCAACAATAAATGTTTGTCACCTAGTTTGGGCACAGGGGAAACTGAACATGCATACATGTCATTATCCCAGGATGGTAAGTATGTAACATTTCCTGCATTTTCTGCCATAGGTAATGGCAATGCAAGGGTAGGAGCATTGGTTAAATTTGATGGTACAATCAATACCGAAACTACTTTTTCGGGTTCTGCATTTACGTCTACCACTGTTACTGTTGATGTTAGTGCCGCTACTTCTGTGCCCTTAAATACAACAAGTAATGCAATAGTAGCCGGTTCAATTATAAGTGGTAGTGGAATACCCACGGGTACTACCATTACGGCATTTAATACAACTAGCAAAATTGCTACTTTATCTGTTCCGGTAACAGTGGCAAATGGCACGGTTGTTACTATAGAAATTACCGCTAATAGTACGTTTACACCCAAGAGTGTTGTTACCAAAGATGGTACAGGTCTTTGGATGAGTTACAGCGGATTTAGTACTACCCCCAATGGTATTTTATACCAACCTACGGGTGCTACGGGTACCCCTACCTTGATTTTAGCATCTACTCCCGGTAACGCTTTCAGACAAATGAATATTAGCAATATTGATGGCAATTTGTACACAAGTAGAACTAATAGTGTTTATAATTTTTTTAATGGTACTCCAATTAATACACAGCCTGCGGCTGCAAATCCACCCTTAAGAACAGTGGGTAATAGAATAAATGGGAATAGGGGATATTGTATGGTTGGTGCCGATGGCGGGAAGGCTGAAGTGATGTATGTAGCGGTTGTAGCCACTGCAAATCAAAGCGGTGCCACTAACAATTCGGCTGTAAATGGGTCTAGTACTATTACCCTTTCTGCTGCAAATGTTAATTTCAAAGATGGTAATTACATAAGTGGTGCGGGCATATTACCCGGAACTAAAATTTTGAGTGGAGGTGGCACTAATTCACTTGTTTTAAGCAATCCGGTAGCTGCTAGTTTGAATGGTCAAGCTTTTTACAGTTCACCAGATAGTGTAGGTGGCATCTACAAATTTTATCGCTTGGGTAAAGATTCGGTATGGATTCCAGCTGGTAAGTTTGGTACTAGTGCCGATAACTATTTAACGGTAACTGCCAAACCCAATGGTACTAATGGCTTTACCTTGTTTGCCACTAAAAACAATTTTTCTGGTAGTCCGGTTTCACCAACTCGTGCCAGCCAACAAGCCAACCTAAAGGCAGGTTCGGATACTATTAACTTGCTAACACAAGACGATAATTTTATGGTAGGTAATGAAATAGCAGGCACCGGATTATTTACAGGAACTAAAATTTTGCAGGTAAATGGAACGCAGCTTATTGTATCTAACAAAGTAAACTTGCAAAGGGATACTACTCTTGCTTTATCTACTAATACCTTACTTGGAGTACCTAATATTGTTAAAATTGAAGATGCCTCTGCGTATAACGAGTTAATCAATGCTACAGAAGAAACAGTTGTAACTGGTTTGTATCAGCAAGCATTTAGAGGAATTGCTGTAACACCAACAGATGTGCCGCTTCCTTTGAAATTAATTAGTTTTACTGGTAATGCTAAGGATAACCGCGTATCGTTAAATTGGACATCAACCGATGAAAAAAATGTAGCTTTTTTCGAAATAGAAAAAGGATTGAATGGTAAAACGTTTGCAACTATTGGCAACGTTAACGCAACAAATGGTAGCAATAAAAATTTCTATAAGTACAACGATACGGCCTTGTTGGCACAAACTTCTTACTACCGGTTGAAGATGGTTGATAAAGACGGGGCTTTCACTTACAGCAATGTATTATCTCTTGTTTCCGAGAAAAAGGTAGAAAGCGTTAAATTCTATCCCAATCCAACTTACGATGTTTTGAATGTGAGCTTTACGCCTGCGCCAGAAGTTGGTTATGCTGCTGTTTATACTCTATCTGGCAAGTTATTGTTGCAAAAAGTACTTTCTAAAAATGCAAAATCTACACAATTGAACGTTGGAGGTCTTGTTGCAGGCAGTTATATCTTGAAAGTTAAAAACGGCAATACACAATTTACCCAATCATTTATTAAAAAATAGTTTTTGAAAAACAAACTTGTTTTTTCGTTAATCGTTTTAACAATACTATTCCCTGTGCTATCATCGGCGCAGGGAATGTATTCTTTTGAAACAGCCGTTCCCAATGAATGGAATCAGGTAACTAATGGAACTTTAAGTATTTCTAAAACAAGATTCAAGGATAGCCTTAGCTCCTTGAAGTGGGCGTGGCAGCCGGGAAGTGTTGTAACTGTAACCAATCCCCAAAATCTTTCATTAGTCAATCCTGCTACAGGTGGTCTCTACTTTTGGTTATATAATGAATCGCCGCAACAAGATTCTTTAAAAGTAGAATTTTTGAATGTAAACAATGCGGTGGCTTGTTCCTTTAGAATGTACCTCAATTTTAAAGGTTGGCGTTGCGCATGGGTTAGTTTTAAGGGGGATATGAAGTACACTTCATCTACCAAGCTAGGCACCATGAAAATCTATGCACCTGCTAAGAAAACGGGGTTGGGTTCGCTTTATTTCGACCTGTTTGATGTACAAAATAGCGTTTTGTGGTCTAGAACAAGCGATTTTTTTGTAAAAGTAAATAGTAGCGTAGAGGATGATTATACAACACCAAGGAAAGTAGTTCAAGTAATGCAACCCGTTAATTTGGCAGATACTGTTGAATTAAAAAGGGTAGAAGTAAAGTTGGATAAATGGATGATGGATACGTCTAGAGTTACGCCTGATGTTAATTCTTATCAGAACAAGCGCATCAATGATGTACAGGCAAGAATTGGTTATACTAAAAATCGTAGCTTTTCGCCTCTTTGGCATTTGAAATTCATCCGCAATGCGGATGATAGCACAGTTACAGCGATAGATACAGTTACTGGTATAGGAAAAGGCTTGTTTCCAACATCATCTGCCGATTCGCCAAGAATCAATGAATTTGCTAGTGGTGCATGCTTACAGTTGGCTTTAGATTACCGCATTAATAACAATCTAAATAGCCTTAAAAGATGTATTGATTTATTTGATTGGATGTACGACCAAGGCTGGGCTGATAGTAGTGCGATGGGGTCGTTGTATTTACAGCAAGTACGAACCACTGCATGGCCTCAAGCCTTTTTTTTACTACGTAATGTATTACCCGAAGCTACGTATCGCAATACTTTGAATGCAATTTATTGGCATACACAATTTGGCGATTCTTATCTCACCTATTCGCCTGATATGGCATCGGCCAATGCCGACTTTATCCGGGGATTAGGTTTAGCTAAATTGATATATGCTTTATGTGTAAAAGACCCTCATCAGCGATTATCTGCCTTTAAAATAATTACCACATTTTTAAACAATACTACTCTTCCTTATTCAGGTTTTTCTGACATATACAAACCCGATTATTCTACTTATCACCATGCGGGGGCTTATGTAAGCGAATATGGCGACGATGCTTTGCACCAATCTAGCTTAATTTATTATTTATTGGATGGAACCAAATTCAGCTTAAGCGAAACTGCCTACAATCAATTAAGAAATACTTGGCTTCGCTACGATTTTTTTAGTACCAATCTAGCTGTTCCTTTTGCTATTTCCGGTCGTGGACCAAGTAGCAGTAGTTCTATGCAAGAGCATATGCAAGCATTTCCTTATCTTGCCTTAACCCAAAAAGGAGCTACAGATACCACGTTAATTGCAACTTTTAAAAGAATCATTAACGTGGCACCGAGTAAAGTAAATTCAGCACTATCAAATGCTGGTATTGGCATTTCCTACACCAATAGTATTGGAGGAGCAAAAGGAGTAGTAAGCTTACTCAACAACCCAATTCCAGCTAATGCAGACCCTTCAGGCACTGTTTATATGCCTTATTCGGGTATGTTTTTTGGTCGCAACAAAGGATGGTTGGTGGGTGCAAGAGGCTTTAGCAAATACATATACGATTATGAAGTAATTAGAACGGACGGTATTTTTTCACGCTACTTAAGTTATGGTAGTGTTCAAATTTCATCAAGCCTATACAAAAACGATAATTTTTCACCCGATAGTAGTTACGATTGGATACATATGCCAGCTACTACCGCTAAATTACTTCCATTAGCTACTATAGATGCTTCAAATTCTAGTGCTTATTGGCGGTTTAGTGATCAAACTTTTTTGGGCGGTCTTAAGCTAAATGATAGTACAGGTGCTTTTTCGGTAAATCTCCACGACATTACTTATGACACGAGTTTTAGGGCTAAAAAAACCATGTTTTATTTTGGTGATATGCTCTATTTTATGGGTAGTGGTATTACATGTAAAGATGCTACCAATCCCATACACACTACCTTGTTTCAAAACAAACGAACCACAGGGCTCACCAAGCTTTTGGTAAACAATCAAGACGTTACCAATGTAGGCTATATAACCTCAGCTGTAAATGCGACCACTGTTATTCAAGATGGTTTGAATAATGTGTATGTAGTTTATCCCAATACCGCTCATGGTATTAGTGTGCAAAAGCAAATACAAAATGGTTTCTCCGCCAACGGAACTGCTACACCTGCAAAGGAATATGATATAGCCTATTTGAATCATGGTTCTGCAATTTCTAATGAATTGTACCGATACGCAATTTTGTTGCAGCCGCAACAGGAAGCAGTAAACCAAATGGCCTCAGATACATTAGTAACCGTATTGCAGCAAGATGCAAATGCACATATTGCGTATCATAAAACGCGTAAAACCTTTGGTTTTTCGTTTTTTACAAAACTGTCTAATGTAAATAAAGGGATTATTAAAGATGTGTATCACCCTTGTATTGTGATGCAACAAAATATCAACGATAGTAGCATACTTATTTCGTTTACCGATCCCGATTTGCGCAGCCCTAATTATAATAAGAACAATACCAAAACAGACAGTCTAGATATATTTGGCATTTATTCAATGCAAAACAGCAGTGATCCGGGTATTTCAATCAATTATATTGGAAATGGCACTACGCGAATTTATTTTCCGACTAGAGAAGGGTTTGATTATCGGTTACAGCTAACACGAACTGAGCTAAAGCCAATAGCTTTTAAACCCGGTAATTTGGCAATTGTAAGAGTGGGTACTGCCATCAGCACTGGAGCAGCTGTTAATATTGACGAATACACCCCCAATGGTGATTTTGTAAGAACCGTTTTTGTTGATTCAGTATTTCAGCCCACGGCCAATACATCAACCGAAGAAGGCTATTTAACACTTTCTGGTAACGGCGAATACCTTGGACTTACGGGTTATGAACGTACCGCCGCACAGGGATTGTATGCTTCAAGATTTGATACAGTTCGTCGGGTAGCCGCTTTCGTTAGGTACGATGGTAGTGTAGTTAGACGAGCAATTGTGCCCGACTTAGATTTGTTGAAAAGGTTTTGCCCAAAATCTTTGTACACATTTGATGGAACCGATTTTTGGTTGGGTTACGGACATCTTTCGGGCGATT
The DNA here is from genome assembly GCA_027486695.1 of Chitinophagaceae bacterium. GTDB lineage: Bacteria > Bacteroidota > Bacteroidia > Chitinophagales > Chitinophagaceae > Parasediminibacterium. The sequence continues at coordinate 6,200 of JAIXOS010000224.1, forward strand.
ATGGAGGTTTAATGTATGGCTCAATGGCCAATACAACCAATCCAATTCCGTTGAAAAGTGTAACCAATTGGAAATCTGGCTTTAGCGTGCGTCAAATGAACATCAATCCAGCCGATAAATCTGTGTACTTTGGTACGGGTACTTCAAAACTCAATTATTTCTCTAATAATGTTTTGCCAAAAGACTCTGCCAATACTTCTGCTTTTTTAACGCAACTTCCCATAACTGCTAGAAGCGGTGTAAAAGGTTTTTGCTTTTTGGTAAAAGATTCTATACAGTTAATGTATTTGGCAATCACTAGCAACGCTGGTGTTGGAATAGTCAAATACCGAAAAAATATACTTACAAATACTTGGGATTCTGTAGGTACGTATGGTTCTGCTACTGATAATTATTTTTCCATCACAGCAGCCGCTGTTGGAAGCGCCATAGAATTGTATGCAATTAGAAAAAGCGTTAATTCAAATTCTAAAAGCGAACTAGTAGCGGTTACGGATGAGTGGCTGGGCAACATGACTACTTCTTTCGAAAATATATTAATAGCGGCAAACAGCCCGGCAAGTCAAATTTTCAGAGGTATTTCTGTTGTACCGACGTTCAATAATGGCTCACTATTGCCCATAAAACCCAAACCATTACCTCCTCCGGTTAATTCTGTAAACGTTGGTTTGCGCATTCGTCCAAACCCTGCTGATAATCAGATACAAGTATTGTACGATAAGGTTACTGACAAGCAAACTTTGTTGCAAATATGTAGTGTAAGTGGTGTACCGCTTAAGCAAATAAATTTAGCCATGGGAACTTCAAAAACAATTGTAGACATCGCTAATCTTTCTAGTGGAATGTACAGTGTAAAAGTGGTTACGCTATTTAAGGTTACAAGCTGCACGTTTATTAAGCGTTAGTATACTACTAGAATACTTTTTAATTTTTCAATAAATCCTAAGAAAACTCAGCCATATGAAAGGTTATAGTTTCGCTTGTTTAAGATTGGTTTTA
>JAIXOS010000238.1 GCA_027486695.1 Chitinophagaceae bacterium
CCCCGATTAGAAAGACGGGCATCGGAAAAAAGATTGCGATAGTCAGGCCCTAACATGAGCTTTATATTTTATGTAAAAGTACAATAAAAATAAATGTGGGTACACGGTAGGCTTCAGTCCCTAACGCAATTTCCCCTACAAATAAGCCTCTTGCTTTGTCAAAATAGCTTTTTCAAGCAGATCCTAGCAAATAATTACAAATCAATATGGCTAGCGCAATACATTTGCAACCTAAAATAGTAACACATGCAGCTAACTACCGTAATTTTTGACATGGATGGCCTCCTAATCGATAGTGAACCGCTTTGGCAGCAAGCGGCTTATGAGGTATTTAAACAGTATGGAGTTAGCTTTACACAACAACAATACAATACAAGTGTTGGCCTGCGTACCCGCGAATTTGTTGCTTATTGGTTTCAATATTTTCAACTAGACGAGCAATATTTGGCTCAAGCCGAAAAAGACATTTTAACAGTAGTTGGCATGTTGATAGAACGCAACGGAAACATTATGCCGGGTGTGCCGCAAATATTTGAGTTTTTTAAACAACGAAATTTTAAAATTGGTATTGCTACATCTTCGCCACAAACATTGATAGATATAGTGGTTCGCAAAGCCAATTTGTCTTCCTATTTACACGCTACCTCATCGGCAGAAGACATGGAAAATGGCAAGCCCCATCCACAAGTATATTTAGATTGTGCCGCCAAGCTAAATAGTGCGCCTTTGCAATGCGTATGTTTTGAAGATAGTTTTAATGGTATGATTGCTGCAAAAGCTGCTAGAATGAAATGCGTGGTGGTGCCACATGGCAGTATGCAAAAGGAAGAAAGATGGGCAGCAGCCGACCTTAAACTTTCCTCGCTGCAAAATTTTGGACAATTGCATTTTGGCTTGCTCAATCAGTCATAAACATAACTGTGGTTAAACAATTGGTGAAAGTATAATCGTTTAAATACCATTATCACCAATAAAATGGCTATTTTACTCTTAACAATTTATTTACATTACCTATATTGCAGCAACGTAAACCGAAAATAAAACCCTATATGGCGCTAACAGACAGGATAAAGCATTTACGCATTATAAGGTCGTTAATATACACAGTGGTTGGAGCAATTACTTACCCCGGAATAACGCTGATTAACAAAATAAAAATCACAGGAACGGAGCACCTTAAAAACTTGCCCAACAACAATGTACTGTTTGTAAGTAACCACCAAACCTATTTTACCGATGTAATTACTTTTATCCATATTTTCTGCGCTGTAAAATGGCGCAAACAAAATAAGTTAGGCATACCATATTATCTCTTGTTTCCCTTTACCAACGTATATTTTGTAGCAGCAGAAGAAACAATGAACGGTAGTTGGATAAGTCGCTTGTTTAAATTAGGCGGATGCTTAACCGTAAAGCGGACTTGGCGAGCCGAGGGAAAAGAGGTGAGGAGAGGACTCGACCCTTCCGATACCCGGAAAATTCACAAAGCATTGGAAACAAGTTGGGTAATTACTTTTCCGCAAGGTACTACCAAACCTTTTGCGCCTGGTAGAAAAGGGACTTCTTATATTATCAAAAACAATAGACCAATTGTAATTCCTGTTGTGATAAACGGTTTTTGGCGTGCATTCACCAAAAAAGGGCTCACATTTAAAAAGAAAGGTAGTTTACTAAGTGTAAAATTTAAAGAACCTTTGTCTATTGACTACGAATCCTCCCATGAGGAAATATTAGACCAAGTGATGGATGCTATAGAGCAAAGTAAAAAGTTCATGTTAAAAGGTAAGCACCATTTAATGAATGCATTGGATAAATAACCAATCATTTGCCTTCAATCAATTGACAATCAATGTGTTGCACATTTGCCAGTCAATTAAGTCGTTTGACTAAAGATTTACACGTCTATCGTTTACGTGCACTTTAGTAGCTTTCTTGTTCATTTGGAAAATCCCCCGATTTTACATCGGTTACGTAGTTGGTTGCCGCAGCTACAATTGCGTTGTGTAATTGAGCATATTGCCTTAAAAAGCGGGGTTTAAATTCCGTATTAATACCTAGCATATCGTGCATAACCAATACTTGTCCATCGCAATAGTTACCTGCTCCAATGCCAATAGTGGGTATTTGTACACTTTCGGTTACCGTTTTGGCTAATAAGGCGGGTATTTTTTCCAATACCACGGCAAAGCAACCTGCGTCTTGCAGTAAGGTAATGTCCTTTTTTAGCTGATTGGCTTCATCTACGGCTTTTGCTCTTACATTGTATGTGCCAAATTGGTAAATGCTTTGCGGCGTTAGACCAAGATGACCCATTACAGGAATACCTGCTTTCACAATACGTTTTACACTATCAATTACTTCCTCTCCACCTTCAAGTTTTATGGCATGTGCCCCCGTTTCTTTCATGATTTTTATAGCAGATGCTAAGGCAATATCACTATTCGATTGATAGGTGCCAAAAGGTAAATCTACTACTACTAAACTTCTGTTGATACCCCTCACCACG
>JAIXOS010000244.1 GCA_027486695.1 Chitinophagaceae bacterium
CTTTGGTTGTTGCTATTTGTCATTTTTGCCGAAACGGGGTTGTTTGCGGGCTTCTTTCTTCCCGGAGATAGTTTGTTGTTTGTTGCTGGTATTTATTGTCACGAAGGTGTAAATGGGCAACTCGGAATTACCCCCGAGTTTTTAAGTTGGCTAGGTATCACAGGTGTAAATAATGAATGGACAGATTTATTACTATTGATAGTAATGATTTCTATAGCCGGTATTTTGGGAAATGCTACCGGTTATTGGTTCGGGAAAAAAATAGGTCCGGCCATGTACCAATGGAAAGACAATTTTTTGTTTAAACAGAAATATTTACAACAAGCGCACGATTTTTATGAAAAACATGGGGGAGGAGCCATCATTGTCGCTCGTTTTTTACCTATTGTTCGCACATTTGCCCCAATTGTAGCAGGTATTGTGCAAATGGAGCAAAAAAAGTTTAGTTATTATAATATTGTAGGTTGTATTGCCTGGGTTTTTTCCATGATTGTTGCCGGCCATTTTTTACAACAATGGATACTGAACCAATTTAATTTTGATTTAAAACAACACCTAGAAGTGATTGTTTTGGGTATTGTTTTTATTACCACGGCTCCAGTAATTGTAAAACTAGCTTTTGGCAAAACCACACCTAAAAAACCTTAATTAGTCATTTTTTTATGTTGTATCAGGCAGCTAGCAATCGCTATCAACAAATGCAATATCGGCAGTGCGGAAACAGTGGTTTACGCTTGCCAGAAATATCATTAGGACTTTGGCAAAATTTTGGTTCGGTAGACGATCCAACGAATTTTAGGCAAATTTTGTTTACGGCTTTTGATTTAGGAATTACCCACTTTGATTTAGCGAATAATTATGGACCCGTACCCGGCAGTGCCGAAAATAATTTTGGAAAAATTCTACAAAACGATTTTGCCACATACCGCGACGAATTGATTGTTTCTACTAAGGCCGGATATACCATGTGGGATGGCCCTTACGGCGATTGGGGCAGTAAAAAATACTTAGTTGCTAGTTTGCACCAAAGCTTGAAGCGCATGCGATTGGAGTATGTAGATATTTTTTACCACCATCGATACGATGCCAATACCCCCCTTTACGAAACCATGAGCGCCTTGGATTTGATGGTACGGCAAGGTAAAGCTTTGTACGTAGGTATTTCTAACTATGGGCCTGCAGAAGCTGCTGCCGCATTCGATATTTTGAAATCATTAGGTACTCCTTGTTTAATTCACCAACCAAAGTATTCCATGTTTGTTCGCACACCAGAAAATGGATTGTTGGAGACTTTGCAACATCATGGAGTAGGTTGCATACCTTTTTCTCCTTTGGCCCAAGGGTTGCTCACCAATAAATATTTGAATGGCATACCGGATAACTCACGAGCTACCAAAGAATTGTTTTTGAAAACGGCACACATTACACAAGAGGTAATTGAAAAAGTACGTCAGTTAAATGCAATAGCTCTAGAACGCAACCAAAGTTTGGCACAAATGGCAGTAGCGTGGTTGTTAAAGGATCAAAGGATAACATCGGTACTCATGGGCGCAAGTTCTGCTCGTCAAATACAGGAGGCAGTAGCAGGTTTACAGAATACGGCTTTTAGTAGTATGGAATTGGCCTCCATAGAACGTATTTTAGCAAGTTAATAGTTATTGCATAAATGTGAGTATATAAGACGATGGCTATTCAATTGTTATATTGAATCCGTGAATCTATTAGCTAGCGTAGTTGCGATAGCGCCTTAATGCGGCATCCATCATTTGGTAAACAGATTCCTTAAGTTGGGCTACATCTGCAAGTGTGAGGCCTGTAACCGAAACAGTGTCTAAATACACCACCCTGTTTTTGCCAGGCGTTGCTTTTAATATGCTTGAATAATGCAATCTGTCAATCGTATCGATAAACAGCATTGGCTTAATAGGGGTTTGGGTTTCGATAGCAATTCTAAACGCACCATCGTAAAATGATTTTAGCGGAGCACTTCCTTCATTAAAGGTTCCTTCAGGAAAAATGAAAATGGAAATACCTCTTGCTAGTGCAGCTTTCAAGGCTCTTACACTTTTGGCCCTACCTGCTGCGCTAGAACGATCCACCATAATAACGGCAGTTTTATAAATCCATCCAAAAATTGGGTACTTTACCATTTCAGCTTTTCCCAAAACCCGACACGGTTGTTTTACCGCCAGCAATGCCGGAGGAATGTCTAGGTAGGAAATGTGATTGGCTACAAAAATGTATTGTTGCCGCACATCATAATTGCCATCTAGTAGTACTTGGTGTTGCACACCAATTAATTGATACCAAATACGTATCCAAAGTTTGCACCATCGGTAAATTAGGTTGCCACCCCTTACTACACCTAAACTGAGCGATAAGAAAATAAAGGGCAAGGCAAGCAACATGAGCACTACAAAAACCAAGATAGCATAAATGGAATATAGAGCTTGAACAAGTCGAAGGATTGATTTCATAAAAGTTATAAAATCAAATATAGCATTTAGTACAATGGGTTGGTAAACACCTTGCGGGAAAAAGAAAACTACAAATGCACAACAGGTAAGTTGGGAATGCAAATTAGTACACACGTACCTTTATTAATAGTGCTTTTAATATGAATAGTTCCTTGTAAGCTTTCTAAAAAATATTTTACAATTACTAGCCCCATGCCCGTGCCCGGAATATTAACCGCATTGGTACCACGTTTAAAGGAGGTAAATAGCTTATGCATATCTTTTTCGTAAATACCAATGCCTTCATCAAGCCATAAAATACTCCATTCGTTGCGGCAAATGCGTACGCTAATAGTTACTTTGCTGTTTTTATGGGAATATTTAAACGCATTTTCGGTAATGTTAGATACAATGCGCGATGTTGCAAAAACGTCTATTCCCAATTTTCCCTTGTAGCCCTTGAATATCAATGTAGGTTTTCGGCCGTCTTTCCAAGGAGTGAATTTTTTGTTTAAGATTTCTTTAATAATGCTACGCGGCGATTCCGGGTGTGGTTTGATAACCACTTTTTGACTTTCTAATTGGCTAACATCCAATAATTCACGCATTATTTCTGTCATGCGGGTTATTTCTTCCTGAATACTATGATAATCGCGGCGCATGTTTTGAGCATTTAGTTTGTTATTATCTAAATGCATTTCTAGTAATTCTACTGTAGTTTGAATAATAGCCAATGGTGTACGCAATTCGTGCGATACCATCCTGATAAACGCACTTTTTAATTCGTTCAAATTTTTCTCTTTTTGAACCATTCGTTTAAACTGCCATTCGCCTTTAATTTGTTCCGTAATGTCCGAAATAAACACCATTATTTGGGATTCTTCCAAAATAGAATGCTGTTGCTGTGATATGTTGACACGTAAATACTTTTCGGCACCATGCTTATTGATGAGTTCGATGGTACATGTGCCTTTGGATTTACTGTTTTTACGGTTTATATACTCGTAAATAAGTAAAACAATGTCTTGGTAGGTATTTTTAGGGAAAAAAGTTGCAAGTGGTTGATTCACGGTTTCACTTACCAAATAGCCCATCATTTGTTCCCAAGCAGGGTTAACGTATGTAATAACGAAGTTTTTATCAATGGTTAATACCACTTCGTTGAGGTTATTTAGTAAATTCCGAAAGTTTTTTTCGCTTTTTTCTAGTTGTTGCTGTTTATGTTTTACGTTATTAATGTTAATGCCATAGCCAACCACCATATATACACTGCCTTGTTCATTTGTTAGTGGATAAAATTTTCGCAAATTATAAGCAAGGCTGCCGTTTTTGTTGGTGTTCGTTTCTTCAAATTCTATTGTTTCGCCCTTTTGCAATGCCTCATTAAAAAGTAGCCTACGGCAATTGGCTAGTTCGGTAGGAATGTTTTTTAATCGTGCGTATTCAAAATCGTCTTTGCCAATAATCCATTCGCGCATTTCGGCATTGGCAATTCCATTTTTATTTACAAAAACATATTGGTGCTGAGGATTGAACAAAGCTATATCGGCAGGTAAGTTGTCTAAAATATTTTTATAAAACTCTTCCTGATTCGATACCTCTTTTTGTAAGGCAAATTCACCGGTTTTGTTTTTATAAATCCACAAATGGCCTGCATTTCGGCCTTCTTCTATAATGGGCAGATAGTCGCGCAAAAAAAAGGCACCGTCAGCCAATTCAATAAATTCGTTGACAATAGGGGCGGCATTTGCAAGTACAATATCAATATCGATTAAAAATTTTTCCGGATATTTAAACAAATTGGCCGATAACTTGGCTGATGCGACACAATCAAAACCGGTCAATTGCTCCGGCGGATAGGGTATTTTAAACAATTGGCAAAACTGTTGATTTACCAATACTACTTTTCTGTCGGCATTTTCCAATAAAATAGCATCCGAAATCTGATTGAGTAAAAAATTATATTTCTGCGCGGTTAATAACATGAATGAGTACTATATTGCAATATAAGCCCAAATTGTATACCTCTTTTGCACTAACACAGATTAAGCAAAATGGGTACACCTTTTGACGAAATTGTATTATATTATCAGAAACCGTATTTTTTGCCTTATACGCTTGTGTATTGTTGAATATTTATGCTATCACAAATAAAATATATTAATCAATTACATCCGCAAGAGTTAGATGCTTTATTGGCAAAAGGTTGGTTTAGAATGCAACAAACGCTGTTTACTACGCATTTTTTAGCCTTTCAGGAAAAGTATTACAATGCCATTTGGCTTAGGGTAAATACACAAACATACCAAAAAGAAAGTATCCATTTAAAGCTCGATAAGCTAAATCAAGCATTTGAAGTGGTGTTTCAACCGCTGTGCATTACCGATGAATTGGAATATTTGCACAAATGTTATTGTAATAGCATATCGTTTAGTACCTATGCCACAATACAATCGGCCTTGCTAGATAATGAGAATATAGATGTGTTTAATACAATGCAAGTATGCATGTACGATAAAGGATTGCTAATTGCTGCCGGTTTTTTTGATATTGGTGAAACCGCTGCCGAAGGCATTCTCACCATCTATCATCCGGATTATAAAAAGTTTTCTCTTGGTAATTACCTTAAGTATCTAATGATTTCCTATTGCAAAGCCAATGGCATACAATTTTTTTACCCCGGTTATTTTGTTCCGGGCTACACTGCGTTTGACTACAAGCTTACTATTGGCAAAAAATACCTTGATTTTTATAATGTTATTCAAAATATCTGGCAGCCTATTCAGGAATATAGTTGTCAGCACCATTTGTTGGAGCAAATGCGCAATGCTTTAGCAATGCTGTTACCATTGTTATTACAATCGGGCATACGTGCCAAAGTATTGAATTACCGGCGTTTCGATGTGGTATTAAGCGGGTTCAATGCTTCTTCCTTGTTAATTTTACCGGTCTATTTGTATGCAGGGCGACCTTCGGTATTTGAGAAAAAAATACCTATTGTGGTATTCAACTGTTATAGGCAGGAATATATTTTATTGGTATGTAGCAAAATGGATATGTTTTTTGATGTACACGTTATTTTAAGTATCAATCGAATTGTACTGATTACTTCCGATCTTATGGAAATGGCCAATGCGCTTTTAGAATTTTACCAAACGGCAAATGAGTTGCGTTTTGTGTCTGAAAATAGCTAAATATTGATAGGCAATAGGATATAGGGTAGCCTTTATTTTAGGCTTTTTCAGCAACTGTTTTTGTATTGGTAATTGGTTGACAAAAAATTAAGATACTGTTTAGGCGAGCGATAAAATAGATGTGCAGTTGGATAATAATGCTTTTTGTTTATTAGGTAAAGTAGACTTAAATAAAAAAGGTTGCATCATGTTTATGAGCAACCTTTTTTTATTTATAATAGATATGATTATTCCACTTTTGTAAGTTTAATCATATTGGTGGGCAAATGCAAATGCACCGGCGTACTTCCTGTATTTACAACTACATCGCCTGAGTGTAAAAAACCTCTTTCTTTTAAAATGGTAATTTGATCAGTAACCATATCATCTACACTAATTTCTTCGTTGTAGTGAAATGCTTTTACTCCCCAACTTAGGCTCAATTGGTTCACAAGTGTTTGTTCTTTTGTAAAGATGAACAAAGGAGCTTTTGGCCTATAGCTGCTAAGTACAAACGCTGTATAGCCACTTTGCGTCATGCCGATTAATCCTTTAGAATCAACATCTGCACTTAATTTACAAGCATTATAACAAATGGCATCGCTTAAAAAAGATGGCGAATGTGTTTGGGGTTTTAAATCGTCTTCTCTATTGTAGCGGTATTCTTTTTCTTCAATTTCTTTGATGATTTTTACCATCGTTTGCACCACTAAGGCAGGGTGGTTACCGGCAGCAGTTTCACCACTGAGCATTACTGCGTCGGCACCTTCTAAAACAGCATTTGCAACGTCGGTAATTTCGCTACGGTTGGGTTTCACACGTTCAATCATGCTTTCCATCATTTGCGTAGCAACAATGACAGGTTTACCTCGGTGAATACATTTGCGAATCAATTCTTTTTGAATCAAAGGGATTTTTTCAACAGCCAATTCTACACCCAAATCGCCTCTAGCTACCATGATGCCATCGCTTTCTATAATGATGTCGCGTATGTTGGTAAGTGCTTCCGGCTTTTCTATTTTGGCAATAATTTTTGTTTTACTTTTTCTTTCGGCCAATTTACTACGCAAAATGACGATGTCTTTTACACTGCGTACAAAACTAAGCGCAACCCAATCGCATTTTTGCTCAATTATAAACTCTAAATCAATTAAATCTTTTTCTGTTAATGCAGGCAAAGAAATTTTGGTATCGGGTAGGTTTAAACCCTTTTTTGAAGATAAAATACCACCAAGCGTTACTTGTACTTTTACGTCGCCATTTTTCAGAATATCAACTACACGAACCTCAATTTTACCATCGTCAATCATGATGATGTTACCTACACGAACATCTCCGGCTAAATTAGGATAGGATACATAAATTTTTTCTTTGGTGCCTACACATTTTTCGTTTGAAAAAGTAAGTATATCTCCAATTTGCAAGTCAAGTGCATTGTTTTCTATTTCACCCACACGCAATTTAGGGCCTTGCAAATCGGCCAAAATCGACACATTGTAAGGCTCAATTTCGTTAATGGCCCTAATGTGTTCAATAATTTTTGCTTTGTCTTCGTGTGAACCATGAGAAAAATTAAGACGAAATACATTGACACCCGCATAAACCAACTCTAATAGCTTGTCATAGGTGTCGCAGGCTGGACCTACAGTTGCTACAATTTTTGTTCTGTGTGTATGGCGCGACGTAAATGCTTGACTTGTATGCTTATTCAAATACCGATCGATGTTTTTTGACATGTTGGAGGTTTAAATATGATAAAATGACTTCTTTAAAATTATTGGTTTGAGCAAATATACTAGCTTGCTAGTATTTTAACGATTTTCATCCATTCATGACCAATCGTTTTACGTTCTTTAACCGCTTTATCTAATGGGGTATAATGAATTTTGTTATTCATCATCCCTACCATTACATTATAACGTCCTATCATTAAGCTTTCTACACCATAATAGCCCATATGGCTAGCTACAAGCCTATCCTGACAACTTGGAGATCCTCCGCGTTGAATATGCCCTAAAATACACACCCTTGTATCTGCCGATGGTAAACGTTCTTTGATTACTTTAGCCAATTCATTGGCACCACCAAACTCATCGCCTTCTGCTACAACAATTAGGTTAACAAGTTTTTTCCTTTTTTCCTTTTCTGTCAAACTTTTAATTAAATCTTCAATGTCAGTTTTAGATTCCGGTATTAAAATATTTTCCGCACCGGTTGCAATACCACTGTGTAGCGCAATATAACCGGCATCTCTACCCATAACTTCTACTATGAACAAACGATCGTGGGCATCCATCGTATCCCTGATTTTATCAATTGCATCAACTGCAGTATTAACAGCCGTATCAAATCCAATGGTGTAATCAGTACCGGCCATGTCTTTATCTATTGTTCCTGGAATACCAACGCACGGAATGTCAAATTCCGAAGAAAATTTTTGGGCACCTCTAAAACTACCATCTCCGCCAATAATTACCAAACCGTTTATGCCCAATGCTTTTAAATTGTCATAGGCTTTTTGACGTCCTTCCGGACTAAAAAAATCTTTGCTTCGAGCGGTTTTTAGTATAGTACCACCGCGTTGAATAATATTGGCAACACTCCTGCTATTCATTGGTACAATGTCGTTTTCAACCATGCCATTGTATCCACGCATAATGCCAAAAACCTCCAATCCGTAATGTACGCCAGTTCTTACCACAGCCCTTACCGCAGCATTCATACCCGGGGCATCTCCGCCGGATGTAAGAACGCCAATTTTCGTTATTTGTTTCTTTTCCATAATGTTCGTATAAAATTAATTTCTAAATGTTAATTGGCTTGGAGAGTTCAAAAATAAGGAATTGAAAATAAAATCCCAACCTAAGGATGTTAATCAATCATTTCTTAATGTTGCATCATGAAAATTTTAATAACTGGCGCTAACGGTTTTTTGGGGCAGCATTTGTGTCAATTTCTTACTGACAAAGGGTTTCAGGTAGTTGCAATTGGCAGGGGCGAGTGTAAAATGCCTCTTAATCGAATATATAAATATATTTCATTGGATTTAACAAATGTGTTAAAGTTACACAAATGTTTGTACTATGAGGCACCAACCGCCATTATTCATACCGCCGCAATGTCTAAGCCCGACGAATGTGAAGCGCAAAAAGAACTTAGTACATTACAAAACATAAAGGTTACTGAATATTTGTTGCAAGCTGCGGAAGTTTTGAAAGCGCATTTTATTTTCTGTTCTACCGACTTTGTTTTCGGCGATAATGCTCTTTTTAAAGAAAGGGATGTACCTGAGCCAATAAATTTTTATGGGCAAACCAAATTTCGTGCGGAACAACTTGTGCAGCAAAGTACTGTCATCAACAGCATTATTCGGCCGGTTTTTATGTATGGCAACACCTATGAAAATTGTCGACCTAGTTTTGTTCAGTGGGTGCAGCGTAAATTGTCTGCTAATGAAAACATTCAAGTGGTTGATGATCAAATACGGACGCCCACTTATGTAAAAGATGTTTGTAATGCCTTAACCTATATGGTATCCCATCAAATACCGGGTATTTTTCATTTAGCGGGTCAAGAATTAATCACCCCTTATCAATTGGCTTGTAAAGTGGCATATCAATGTGGTTTAAATCAATCGCTCATTCAACCTGTTACAGCCAACTCCTTTGCGGAAATTGCATTGCGCCCCAAAAATAGCCAACTCGATATTCAAAAAGCAAAACAAATTTTGGGCTTTTGGCCTACTAGTATTGATGAAGGACTTCGATTATCGCTTTTCTGATACATTTTATCGGGCTACACGGTAGCCCTTTTGTCATATTTATGAGCCATAAGCCGGTACTACTATCAGGCCACATTGGCGTTGGCACCGTTCAACTGAATAGCACTGCTGACCACAATTCATCCAACTTCAATTAAGCACTAATCGATATTAATCAAAAAGGAGTTGTCTATTAATCGACAACTCCTTTTTGGCAAATGAATAACATCAGTTTTTTAATCATTATTTGTTGGGAAATTCAATTTGCTTCGCTTACGACTATACGCAAAGTAGATGATGAATCCAATTAACAACCATACCAATAAACGCAGCCAATTAGTCCAACCCAAACCAAAAATCATAGCGCCACAAACAATGATACCTAAAATAGGTACTACTGGCACCCATGGTGTTTTAAATTCTCTTTTTAATTCGGGATTGGTTTTACGCAACACGATAACTGCTGCACAAACAAGCATAAATGCAAAAAGTGTTCCAATGCTTGTCATGTCGCCAACAATGTCTCCCGGCACAAACGCAGCAAATAAACCCACTAATATTAAAATAAACAAACTTGCTTTGTAGGGCGTTTGGTATTTAGGATGTACTGCACTAAAAGCCTTAGGCAATAATCCATCTTTACTCATGGAATAGAATACCCGTGATTGACCTAACAACATCACCAAAATAACAGACGAAAAACCACCCAAAATAGCAACCGTAACCAATTTGCCTAACCAAGAATAACCTATCATATACTTGTTAATGGCAAAAGCGACAGAAGCTTCTTTACCGGTTGTTCTAAAATCTTCAGTACTAGCTACCCCGGTAAGTACGTGTGCAAAAAGTATGTATAAAATAGTACAAACAGCCAATGACCCAAGTATGCCAATTGGCATATCGCGTTTGGGATTTTTAGCTTCTTGTGCGGCAGTACTAACTGCGTCAAAGCCAATAAAAGCAAAAAATACAACGCCTGCTGCTCCCAAAATACCCATGATACCGCCAAAATGATGGCTCAAGCCTTGGTGATCTACGTAAGTACTAGCAGGAGGTATATAAGGCGTATGATTGTCGGGATTAATGAAATGCCATCCAAAAACGATAATAAGTATAACTATTGATACTTTTGTAATTACAATTATGCCGTTTACAAAAGCAGACTCTTGAGTTCCTTTAATCAATAATAAGGTTAGGGCTGTAACAATAAACAAGGCAGGCAAATTGATAATACCATGAAATTGACCATCAACCGAGTGTTCAAAAGGTGAATGGCACCACTCATACGGAATGGCTTTTACACCCAAAACGCTCACCAAGAGGTTATTCAAATATTCACTCCAAGCTATACCTACCGTAGCGGCACCAACTGCATATTCTAAAATCAAATCCCAACCAATTACCCAAGCTACTAATTCGCCCATCGTTGCATAACTATAAGTGTAGGCACTACCTGCTATAGGTATGGAAGAAGATAGTTCTGCATAACACAATCCGGCTAATGCGCAACCAATAGCTGCAACAATGAAGCCTAATGTAACGGAGGGGCCGGCATTTTGTGCAGCCGCTGCCGCTGTGCGAACAAAAAGCCCTGCGCCAATAATGGCTCCGATACCTAATGCAATAAGCGAACCCGCTGTTAATGTTCTTTTCAGTCCTTTTTCCGATTCGGACGACTCGCTCATCAGCAAACTGAGAGGTTTTTTAGCAAATAAACTCATAATGCAGTATAGAATTGATTAAATTAAATTGATTTGGCAAAATAATCATTTATCTAATTCATGTTACAAAAGATTTCAAAAAGGCACATTCAGTAAACTATCCTATAGGATTGCTATATTGCATATTTAAAATCAATCACTGCTTATGAAATCTAATAAATTAACAATTTATATATTTGTAGCGCTTTTACTTGGCATTGCTTTGGGTTATGTGGTGCATGAGTTTACCTCACCCACATTTATCAAGCAGTTTGCAAGTAGCATCAAGCTGTTGGGGACTATATTTATCAGGTTGGTGAAAACCATTATTGCGCCACTCGTGTTTTCTACGCTTGTTGTGGGCATTGCTAAATTGGGCGATTTAAAAACAGTTGGTAGGGTAGGAGGAAAAGCCATGTTGTGGTTTATTTCGGCATCGCTAGCAAGCTTGCTATTGGGAATGTTGTTGGTTAATTTTTTTCAGCCCGGTTCTTATATCGACTTATCCCAAGCTGATAATGCGGGACTGAAAGATTTGATGAGCAAATCGCATGCATTTTCGCTTCAAAATTTTGTAGAACACGTTGTGCCTTCAAGTGCAATTGCGGCAATGGCAGAAAATGAAATTTTACAAATTGTTGTATTTTCTATTTTCTTTGGTGTTGCTGCCGCTTCGCTTGGTGTTTATGCCCAGCCTGTTATTAAAACCTTAGATGTTTTCTCGCACATTATCTTGAAAATTGTTACCTACGTAATGAATTTTGCACCTATTGGTGTTTTTGGCACTTTGGCAGCGGTGGTAGCAGAAAAAGGGTTGGGGATATTCAAATTCTATATTATTTATTTCGGCTTTTTTGCATTGGGCATTGCTTTGTTGTGGGTGATACTGATTGTGGTGGGATATGTGATTCTAGGCAAACGAATTGTTGCGTTGCTTACGCGCATTGGTAATCCTTTATTGATTGCTTTCAGTACAACTAGTAGCGAATCAGTTTTCCCAAAACTTACAGAGGAACTTGAGCGTTTTGGATGCAAAAGCCAAATTGTGTCTTTCATTTTGCCATTGGGCTATTCTTTCAATCTTGATGGCAGTATGATGTATATGACTTTTGCAAGCCTTGCTATTGCACAAGCTTATGGAATTCACTTGCCAATTGCTACACAATTAACCATGCTGTTGGTACTTATGCTAACAAGTAAGGGAATAGCGGGTGTACCGAGGGCATCTTTAATAATTGTCTTGGCTACATGTGCCATGTTTAAAATTCCACCGGAAGGGGTTGCCCTTATTTTGCCAATTGACCATTTTTGCGACATGCTGCGAACAGCCACTAACGTATTGGGCAATGCCTTAGCAACAAGCGTTGTAAGCAAATGGGAGGGCGAACTTGGCGAAGAAGTTTTACCTGCACAACTTGCTGATTCATAATCTTCTTTTTATGCTGTAACTTTTTGTATACTTCTTAGCAAATTAGTAGGTGATTTGATGATTAGCATGTATAATTGCATTCCATCTATCACCTATACTTTTTTATGCAAGCCTCAAAAACAATACGTTTGACCGCCAAGTATGCAGGTGCTGCCTTATTTGGGTTATTTTTTTTGGTAAATACAAAGGCCGCCAATCATCTTACAACCGATACCAGTAAACACCATTTGCCTTTTGTAAAGCAAGAAATTGACAATCCGCTTGTACTTCCAAAAGGTTTTTCTTATGCTATAGTAGCGGAAAATGTAGGTCGTGTACGGCATATAGCAGTGACGCCTAAGGGCGATTTGTATGCCAAATTAGCTCGCCCGGTTAATGGGAAAGGCATTTTTAAATTGGTGGATACCAACAACGATGGCAAATATGATACATCGTTTGGCTTTGGTAATTATGGGGGCACGGGCTTGGCTATAAAAAATGGCTATTTGTATGCTAGTAACGATCAAGAGGTTTTTAGATATGAATTAGACAAGCAATACGATGTGGTTAATCCTGGCAAACCCGAGCGAATTGTTACGGGACTTATCAATCGTCGACAACACGAATCCAAATCAATTGCATTAGACGATAAGGGGCATATTTATGTAAATATTGGCGCCTATGCAAATGCGTGTCAGGAAAAAGACCGTAGCAAAGGTTCACCGGGCAAAATGCCTTGTCCAATTTTGGATAGCGCGGGCGGAATATGGCAGTTTAGCGTCGATTTGCCCAATCAATCATACAAAGAAGGTATTCGATATGCTACCGGCTTGAGAAACGTTGTGGGTTTAGATTGGAACCAATCATCTAAATCACTATTTGTTATGCAACATGGCCGCGATCAATTGTACGATAATTGGCCGGCATTGTTTACTCAGCAGCAAAGTGCTGAACTGCCATCAGAATGTATGTATGAAGTGAAAAAAGGGGATGATGCCGGATGGCCATACATTTTTTACGATCACATTCAAAAGAAAAAGATTTTAGCTCCAGAATACGGTGGTGATGGTGTTAAGGAAGGTGGTAAAGATGCAATCAATCCCACAGTAGCTTTTCCAGGTCATTTAGCACCCAATGGTTTGTTGTTCTATACGGGTAATCAGTTTCCGGCAAAATACAAAAATGGTGCGTTCATCGCGTTTCATGGCAGTTGGAATAGGGCACCTTTACCACAAAAAGGATATTTTGTGGCTTTTGTGCCATTCAAAAATGGGAAACCAAGTGGTGAATGGGAAATTTTTGCGGATGGTTTTGCAGGAGAACCGGAAATAAAATCGCCTCGTCAAGCCAAACACCGTCCTTGTGGTTTGGCGCAAGGGCCTGATGGTTCACTATATGTAAGTGACGACAATAAGGGCTTCATTTATAAAATAACCTACAAAAATTAACCAATTTATGTTTCGGTTTCTCTTTTTGAGCTTTTGCTTTTCTTCAACCTATTGTGCACAAGCCCAACAATCGCCTACTACACCCAAAAAAGATATCAGCACGTCCATCCATAAAGGGAAAGTGGTGTACCAAACCCATTGTTTAAGTTGTCATCAAATAGATGGCGGGGGTGTGCCACATTTAAATCCGCCTTTAGCGGAAAGCAGTTGGGCTAATGGTAATGTACAGCGCATTATTCAAATTGTGTTGAAAGGCATGTCCGATAGGGTA
>JAIXOS010000338.1 GCA_027486695.1 Chitinophagaceae bacterium
CCATACACCCGATTGAACAATTCACAAAATGGTGGAATGAGGCGGTTAATAGCAATATTGATGAAGTAAATGCCATGACTCTTTCAACTATCAGTACCGAGGGCTATCCGTCCTCACGCATTGTGCTGTTAAAGGAATATACCCAACAAGGCTTTGTTTTTTTTACCAACTACCTTAGTCAAAAAGGACAAGAAATAGCATTAACGCCCAAAGCATCGCTTTTGTTTTTTTGGAAAGAATTGGAACGTCAAGTTTGTATAAAAGGTACTGTTTCTAAAATTGCTGAAAATGACAGTGATACCTATTTTTTTAGCAGACCCATATCGAGCCGTATTGGCGCATGGAGCTCTATGCAAAGCAGTGTTATTGCCGATAGAAGTATTTTAGAACAAAACCAACGCACGTACGAAGCACAATTTGGCAACAATGTACCTAGACCTCCACATTGGGGAGGCTACCTTATAAGTCCGGTGGAAATAGAATTTTGGCAAGGCCGCAGCAGTCGTTTGCACGATCGTATTAGGTATCGCCTGCAAACCGATGGCAGTTGGCTGCATAGCCGCTTGGCTCCGTAAAGATGATTCCAAAAAATACTTACTGGTTCATGAAGGCTACCTAGTGAAAAATGCCTACCAATATTTGTATCTTTTAAAGCCTATCCCAATCCATTTCCATCAAAAAATAGCATTACACCCAACCGAACCCGCTACATACAACTACCTACCGAACAGCTACAGCTCAATTTCGGAAACTTAGGTACAAATTTTTACAATTTACCAACACAGCGATGTTTATATTTGTCGATATATAATCTTTATGCTTAAAAACGTACTGTGTTCTATAGGTTTCCTTTTCTGCTGCATTACAACTGTATTGGGTCAAAATGATGCCTATACCTATGCTCATGAAGGTGAATTTGGACTATCTGTTGGTAAGGCCTACTATTTTGGCGATTTACGCCCCAATAACAATGTATTCAACAACATGCATGCACAACTTGCATTGGGATTGTTTTATCATTACCAAGTAAACGAATACATTGGTTTTAAACTTAGTGGCAATTATGCTAAACTTGGCTATGCCGATGCGTATAATAACAAGTCCGAGTATACTATCCGAAATTT
The DNA here is from genome assembly GCA_027486695.1 of Chitinophagaceae bacterium. GTDB lineage: Bacteria > Bacteroidota > Bacteroidia > Chitinophagales > Chitinophagaceae > Parasediminibacterium. The sequence goes on from JAIXOS010000338.1 coordinate 1,125, forward strand.
AAGTTTCGAAAACCAAGTTTGGGAGGCCAATATTACAGGAATATTCAACTTTTTTAAATTCATTCCCGCTATTCCGGAATACCGTTTTACGCCTTATATAGGGTTAGGTATTGGTGCATTTTACCACAACCCCTATACTTTTTATCAAGGAAAAAAATATTTTTTACGTACGATAGGTACAGAAGGTCAAGGTAGTAGCATAACGGGTGTTCCTAAACCATATAGCAAAATTGGTCTAAGTATACCACTAAGCATTGGGGTAAAATATGCCCTCAATAGCGGCACAAATGTTTTTGCAGATGTTTGTTTTCGATTTACCAATACCGATTATTTAGACGATGTAAGTACAGTTTATGCACCTACTGCTTTTGCCCAAAACAGTATTGCTTATTTATTACAAGACAGAAGCCATGAAGTAATACCGGGAAATCAGTTTGGCATAGGCAAACAAAGAGGCAGCAGCACGCAAAAAGACGCTTTTGCCACCTTTCAAATTGGTTTATCTTTCAATCTACAAGGCTATCGATGTCCTAAATTTTAGTAGCATTGCATTCATTTATCTGCAAAATAGCGGAAAAAACATCCCTAAAAGCCATACACATATTAGGATGCTTGTGGATTGGTACCTTTCAACACTAGTACAAATTATACATCTATATATACCTTTCAACAAGAAGGTTTCCCAAACAAAAAGGGCTATCTGTTTCTGAATAGATAGCCCTTTTTGCGTGACCGGTAAATGATGAGCAAGGCTAATTACCTAGTAATCCAATTAAATTCATATTCCAATGGTGCTTTAATACCTGTGCGTTCCGCTACCTTTCTAAAGCGGTCGGGTAAAGCCATCAAATAATCTCTCGCTTTTTCAGCCGCATCCGTTAGACCATTAATGTCGGCAATTTTCCATTCTTGAACCAACGACTCTAAAATGTCTGTGTAGTCTTTTGTAGTATACACACCCAATCTTTGAGCAGCATCGCTAAAATGTGCAAATGTATCGCCAATTTTTTCACCCGATTGACGCAAAAAGTGAGCTGGCATAACAATTTTTTGACGCATCATATACTCGAATGCGAGCATCATTTCGCTTGGATCTATATCAAATATTTTAGCAATAAAACTTTTATAGGCTTTTGCATGACGCGCTTCGTCTGATGCAATAACGCCACATATTTTAGACAATTGGTTATTGCCATATTGTTTGGCTAAAGTAGCTGTTCGTCTGTGAGAAATGTTGGTGGCCATTTCTTGAAACGAAGTATATACAAAGTTTTTATAAGGATCACTTGCGGTTCCAATTGCCATTCCGTCGGCAATAAGATATTGTGTACTAATTTCCATCTGACGCATATTAACACGGCCAGACAAATACACATATTTATTTAACAAGTCGCCATGTCTGTTTTCTTCAGCCGTCCACATCCTTATCCATTTAGACCAACCATTAGGATCAGCCTTTGTTACGCCATCCACTTCCATTAACCAGCTTTCGTAAGTTGGCAAAGCCTCTTCCGTAATAATATCGCCAACTAAAACAGCTAAATAATCGTAAGGTAACTCTTGGCACTGTAATCGAAGTTCTTTAACATCTTCAATAAAAGTGTCTGAATTGCTTACCGGTAATAAATCAGATGGCTGCCAGTTAGTGTCTATTTGCTTTAAAAACTCGTCGATAATACTATCCATTTCTTTTGCAAGAAAATGCATTACCTCAATACGTGAATGGCTCAATTTCATGTTTCGTTCGTGTAAATTCTAAGAAGGTTAGTGCTAATAGCGGCGATAAAGTTAGTACAACAACGGAATATACCGCTATGATTTTTCATTATCACCCTATTGCGTAAGTATTCTATGCTAAATAGAGAAACATGTATGCTACAAAACTATATTTTGAATCAATTGTGCTTTAGCTAAATGGTCGGTATTATAATGCAACCCTCGACTTTCTTTTCTAAATTGCGCCCCTTTCACAATTAAATACGCTACTGTAATTAAGTTGCGCAGTTCACACAGCTGAACAGACACTTTGGTAGAACGATACAATTGTTCTGTTTCTTCATACAACAAATCCAATCTTTTCATTGCCCTTGTTAACCTTGCGTCTGTTCTAACAATCCCCACATAGTCACTCATGATCATTTGAAGCTCCTTGAGACTTTGTGTTATTAAAATCATTTCCTTCGGCTCACCAGTACTCAATGCATTCCAATCCGGAACTTTCAGTTGATTGTTCATGTGTTCATGATCGGTACCAAGACTTTCAAATAAAGATACAGAATGCTGAAAAGCTCTTTCAGCAAATACCATAGCCTCCAGTAAACTATTACTTGCTAACCGATTAGCTCCATGTAAACCAGTACTAGCACATTCACCACAAGCATATAAAAAACGAATTGACGTACAGCCAAACTCATCTGTTTTCACCCCTCCGCAACTATAATGTGCAGCAGGTGCTACGGGTATTAAATGCTTGAAAACGTCAATTCCAATCGACTTACATCTAGCCTTAATGTTCGGAAAGTGAGCACTAAACTTTTGGTGATTCAGATGTCGACAATCGAGAAATACGTGTTCCGTACCCGTGCGTTTCATCACATTATCAATTGCTCTAGCTACTATATCTCTAGGTGCCAAATCCTTTCGTGCATCGTACGAAACCATAAATGCTTCGCCATGTTTGTTTCTTAGTATTGCCCCTTCCCCTCTTACGGCCTCAGTAATTAAAAAGGATGGACTAATCCCTGTTTCAAACAAAGCGGTAGGATGAAATTGGATAAACTCCATATTTTCAATTCTTCCCTTTGCTCGGTAAACCATCGCCACACCATCGCCTGTAGCAATAGTAGGATTTGTTGTAGTTCTGTATACTTGTCCACAGCCACCTGTTGCTAAAACAGTAATGGTAGATAAAATTTTTTCAATTGCATTGGTGTGAGCATTCAAAACATATACACCGTAACATTCAATATCTAAAGTAGATTTGGTAACCAAATAGCCAAGATGGTGCTGTGTTATGAGGTCAATTACAAAACAGTGATCAATAATTTGTGCGTTCTTTGTTTTACTCAGCGCATCGAGTAAGGCTCTTTCCATTTCTTGCCCTGTGATATCCTTATGATGCAATATTCTATTTTCACTGTGCCCACCTTCTTTACCTAGGGAATAGGTGCCACTATCGTCTTTGTCAAATTGCGCTCCGTAGGCTATAATTTCACGAATTCTTTCAGGGCCTTCTTTCACAACTATGTCTACTATAGATTCATTGCATAAACCATCCCCAGCAATGAGTGTATCCTCAATATGCTTGTCAAAACTATCATTTTGAACATCCCAAACACTTGCTATACCACCTTGAGCATATTTGGTGTTCGTTTCGTCAGAATTTGTTTTAGTAATAACGATAATTTGCTTATCAGGATAGCGATTGGCAACCTTAAGGGCATAGGTAAGTCCAGCAATACCACTACCAATAACAAGAAAGTCAGCTTTCATACGAAAAAATTCAATGTCAATAAGGTATTAACAAAACAGCCCGCCAAAAGATGGCAGGCTGTACAAAAAAAATTAGAAAATTAATACGACCATAAATCTTGTTCGTAATTAAATATTTTCTCTTTTATCTTTTCGCCTTCATACAAACGCAACATTGGATTTTTTTGGTACAATGTTTTTAAATCAATATTTTGATTGTTGTTGAGGGATGTTTTAGTTATATAACTTGAAAAAAACCTAGATTCAAATACTTCTTCCCAAGACATTCTACCTGAAAAATTCTTTTCATTAAAAGCTTCATACTTAGCTAGTGTAGGTCTTAAATCAGGATAATAAATCCAGAATAAAGGTTTGTCAACAGCTTGGGCACCAGCACTAGGTTTCATGCGAGCAATGGGACATATACCAATAATGCGAACAAACATTCTGCTTGCTTCTTTATCAAAAATATACTGCTCTTTTAGTTTGTATTTGTATACAGAATCAAGATTAAGTTTGGCCTTTTTAGTTACCGTTACTGCCATTGAACCATCCGCTTGCATTACTTCAGTAGTATCATAATCAAAAGCAAAGTCACGAAGCAATTTTTCAGCAGAGATTTCCGTTGTAAAACGATCATCATCTACAGAAAAAGCAGAAACTTTTTGTGTACTGTCAGGATTCAATACTGCTTGCATTAATATTGAAAAAAAGCGTTGATCGCCGTTGTCTTCTTTCCCATTGTATAAAAAGGGACGATTAATTTTTTCACGACAATCAATTTCTCTCCATACTAATGTACTATAAACGGCATCATCTTCACGAAGGTTTTCGTATTCTAATGGTTTTCTGTCTTTAACCAATGAACGTTGGATTGCACTTTCGGTTCTCAAACTAACTTTAGTTTTTTCGCCAATACCCGATCCAGTACTTGAGGTATCATACAATACTTTCTTTTCAGAACTAGCACTAGTGGTAGCTGTGTTACCAACATTAGAAACAGGATTGTTTACAACATTGTTATTTGCTCCAACTGGAGTACGAGCACCACGTCTGCCATTACGAGTAGTTGCAGGGGCGGTTGGCGCTGGTGTCGGCGTTGGTCTTGTTGTTGCAGGAGCCTGTGCAGGAGCCGCAGACGGTGATGCAGAAGGAGTTGTAGCTCCGCCACGAGGACGACGTTGTGCATTAACTGCCGACACAATCACAAGAACAAAAACAACTACTTGAACTAAAAAACGCGATTGATTCATAATACTAATCTGTTAATAAGTATGTAATATTTCCTTCAATTTTTCTTTTTTTGCCACCTGGACCAACTACTTGAATGTTATCTATGGTAACATTTGTTCCGGACTGACACTTCTTCATGATATCTAAAACATCGTTGTTAAAGGCATTAGAACCTGATACAACAGCATCTTGATAACCAACTTCTTCAAAACCTTTACCAGAAGCAACAAAAGTAAAATCAGTAACCTTGTATTCAATACCTTCAAAAACAAAGTCTTTTAAGAAGGCAAATACACCACGTTGTGCTTTGAAGCGATTATAAGCAACTTCTCCAGGAACCAAATTACCAACCATAGGAGAAGGAGAAGGTACACGCTTAATAGGAATGTTGATTTTGGTAGGAGGATTTTTTCCATCATTCGCAATTACTGTAGCGGTACCTAATTCAGAACAAGTTACAACATATTGACCTGCGCTTACTTTATTGTAGCCTACACCAGGGCCTTGAACTTGTACAGTAATTTTTTCATCACCACCGCCGCCTGTGATAGACAATGGATTTTGCAAATCTTGATAGAATACCCTTGTTTTGTCTGTTGAAACAGTTAGACCAGAAGGTACACCTACAGTGTATTTAATTACCTTATCTACTATTGCTTGTTTTCCTTGTTGGTCTGTATAAACAATCTTAACCGTTTTTTGGTACTCACCGGGACCAGGTACTCTAAATTTATATTCAGAACTTCCATCAGGTAAATTAGTTGCAGAAGCACCGTCAATAGTAATTGAGGGCTTTGCTGCACTACTGAAAGCACCGATACCGGCTGTAATCGTCATTTCTTCATCAGGCATTAAGTAAGTAGCATTACCACTTGCAATAGCTTTAAACTGATCGTATTTAACTTTTACTTCTCCAATTTTACTATGGCAGAACTCTACCACTTTGGCTTCACTATTTCTAACGTCATTTTGAAATTTGCTCAATATAGTGATTGCAGCAATAGTTGGAGTCATATGAAAGTAGCCGTATTCCCAAGGTTGAGGCTTTCCTTCTTTAGATAAAGGAGCAACCAAATCCAATGGTAATGAGTTTGCAAATTCCTTATTAATTTCGGGATCAATGGCTAATAACTGGTTTTTATAATCGGTAAGACGTTGTAATAATTCTTTACCTTTTGTGCCTTCTATAAAAATTCGGCTTGCTGCATCTAAGTTATCTTCAGCATATTGTTCTTTTCCATCTACTTTCAGTAAATGTGATCCTTCTTTTAATACTTGTTTAAGGCTTTCGAGATATACATACAACTGCTCAGATATCTCATTTGCTTTTTTAGCTTTAGGCCACCAAATTTCAGCGGTTTCTTTGCTAGTAGCATCTGTGAGTTTATCTTGAAACGATTTGAATATTAATTGATTTTTATTATCAATGGATTGGTTTGAATTTCCCAAGCTGTTGTTCACAACTTTAAAGGCATTTAGGATTTCAGAAGATACATTCAAAGCCAACAATGCAGTTAGCACCAAATACATCAAGTTAATCATCTTCTGCCGCGGCTCCTTAGGTAATGACATATCTTAATTTAAATTTAGTTGTTTTGATAAAAAATTGTAATTATGTAAAATATACAATTAACGACCTTGCATTGCAGTTAGCATACTGCCATAAACTTGGTTCAACTTACCTAAATTATTTGCCAAAGCAGCAATTTGTTCTTTTGCTCTTAATGCATCGTCCACACTGCCTTGCATTGCAGATGATGCTTGAGCTAATTTGCCATAGAATTGATTCAAAGATTTCAAATGGTTATTGCTCTCTTGTAATTCCAATTCATAAATGGTATTCAAAGAAGTAAGGTTTTTAGTCAATGATTGCATTTGAACATGGAATTGACTTCCGCTTTCGCCAGCACTACTGAATCCTGCCAAAGCAGTGGTAACACCATTTACGGCAGCAGAAACATTACCTAAAGCTGTAGCAGCTTCCTTTGTTTTTGCAGAAAAATCGCTAGTGGATTTTACTACATCGCCAACTTCACTAATTTTCTCCACGGTTGTACCTAATTTTTGGAATCCTGCACTCAATTTAGATAGGTTAGCAGGTGTAATATCTGCTTCTTCTAACATTTTTTCCATCGATTTCAATGCAGAAGGTTTTTCCTTAGCAGCAGGTGAAGGCAAATGCACTTCATGATCATCCATTGCTGGATAGATGATATATAGTATACCATAAACCAAGAATACTGCGGCCTCTGTTGTTAGACCTATTTTTAACCACATATCTGCATCTGGTGAGTGAAGGATTTTTCTTAATGCACCCCAAATTACAATAGCAGCGGCTACTGATACAAAAATGTCTACTACTTTACCAACTTTAGCGGGAATTTTAGCTGCCATAGCTTTGATTTTTAGATTTTATTGTTTTAGTTTTAAAAGATTTGAATTTAGCGAGAATTATTTTAAATATTTAGGAGCCAAGTCAATTACACATCTGAAACCTATGTATGATTTAGCAGTATCTTGGTATTCGTATGTTCTAGTACTTGTTTGCAAGAAATAGCCAACATCTTTCCAACTACCCCCTCTTACTACTTTTCTTTTCATTCTTGGAGGATCAGATTGTTTTGCGTTGTAACGAATATCAGGACTTAGGTCATGAACAAAATTAGACGCACCTTCATAATAATAAGAGTTGGTCCATTCTGCAACATTTCCAGCCATATTGTATAAACCAAAATCGTTTGGCCAATATGCATCTACACGAACGGTATAGAATCCACCATCTTCAGGGTAGTTACCCCTGCCTGGTTTAAAGTTGGCTAATAAACAACCTTTTTTATTTCTTAGGTAATAATTACCCCAAGGATACATCGAGTTACTTCTACCGCCCCTTGCAGCATATTCCCATTCAGCTTCGCTTGGTAATCTAAAATTACTTTCAGCAAATAATTTTTTCTTTTCTAAATAGCTATTTAAATAGTGAGAGCGCCAATCGCAATAGGCTACCGCTTGTTTCCAATTAACCCCTACTACCGGATACTTGCCGAATGAAGGATGTGAGAAATATCTTTTCGTCATTGGTTCGTTGTATGCGTATGAGAAATCACGCATCCAAACCAATGTATCTGGATAAACAGGAACATCCTCTCTGCGAATGAACCTACTTCTATTTTTGCTTGGATTTGGATCTTTAACGGCAGCGGAGAGTTCAAATTTTTCGCTTCTGAACTTAATTTTAGCTAGGTCCAATTCGGGCTTTCCATACAAACGATCGTCTATTGAAAGCAATAAATTGGTTTTTCCCAAAGTTTCCATTGCATTTTTTTGGGTCAGCAACTTTTTGGCTTCTGACCATACTACCGACGTATCGCCGTTACCACCCGCAGAAGGTGAAGTAACTTTAATATATTTTTCGCCAACATTAACGGCAATTACCGAATCCCGTACCCAAATAACAAACTGACGGTATTGATTATTGGTAATTTCTGTAGCATCCATCCAAAAACCCGGGATAGAAACTTGCCTATTACGAGAGGTGAAACTAAACGTTATATCCTCATCACTTGGTCCCATATGAAATGTTCCCGGTGGTACATATACCATACCTAAAGGTGCTCCCATATTGGGCTTGGCGGTAGGGGCTACTCCACGAGCTTGTCCATCTTCAGGTGCATTTTTTGACTTACCACTTTTGGCACACGAGGCAAGACTTACAATAGCAAGGCCTATTAAAATGAAACGGTATCGGCTTCTCATCATAATAAAATCTATTAACAGATAGTGACAAATATAAAGGGAAAATTGATATGCTATCAATTCTTAATTATTTTTTAAAAATAAATTGCTATGGCGTAGAATTAAACGATATGTATAAAAGTTAAAATGTTTATAAATTTTTGTTTTGGTTTGTGCAATCTTGCGCAAAATAATGATAAAATTCAAACCTTACAGCATTTTATTGGAAGATTAATGTTAAAAATTGCTGAACGCTGAAAACAACAGGCTTACAAGTTTGTTTTTCGCACAGATAAAATCCTGTTTTATCCACAATTTTCTTGCCTTTGCTTAATTCAAAATTTGTATTATCAGCGTCTGCAATAAGTAATATTTTGTTTGGCAAGTACTTACTCAATAGCTGTTTTAAGTCTTCAGTATCAAGTTTACCCACAATTGTTATTTCTTTTGTTCCCACTACATGCTGTTGCAACACATTTGCCCAAATACCAAACGATGTTGGATACCTAATTATTGCCTTACCTAACGATTCAATCATTTCCCGGGACCTTTTGTACCAATCATCTCTACAAAACAGTAGGCCTAAATGCAACAAATTTTGTGCCATGACTGCATTTCCAGACGGAATTGCTCCATCGTAAACTTCTTTTTTTCTTACAATAATATCATTTTGCTTGGTATTGGTAAAGTAATAAAATGAGGTGTCTTTTTCACTAAAATGGTTATTGGTATATTCTGTTATCCTTTTTGCTTCAAGTAAATAATCGCAGTTACCCGTAATTTCATGTAAATGAATAAAGGCTTGTATCAAATAGGCATAATCATCTAAAAAAGCACCCACTTTTGCTATGCCCCCTTCCTTGTAAGTGTGCCAATAAGCTGTACCATCAACACATTTCATGCAAGTGGTAATAACATTCATTGCGTTTATTGCCATGTACTTGTAGGCAGCAAGACCTGTTGCTGCATAACATTTTGACAAAGCGGTTATCATCAAGGCATTCCAACCGAGTAAAATTTTATCATCCAAAGAAGGATATATTCTTTTGTTTCGTTCGTTCAATAATAATTGTTGGCAATTGTTCAATACATCCATCAAGTCTATTTCGGTCATGCCATGCTTTTCGGCTATCTGTGCAGCAGATGCCACAACTCTTAGTATATTGGTGTGCTCCCAATTACCTTCATCGGATACATCGAAATATTCGCAAAATAATTGCAGCTCTTTTTCATTTAAAATCTGTGCTATCTCACTTTTGCTCCATACATAAAATTTACCTTCTTCCCCTTCGCTATCGGCATCTAAGGCACTGTAAAAAGCTCCTTGTGTCGATAGTAAATCGCGCTGAACAAACGCCACAGTCTGTTGAATTGCTTTTTTGTATCGCACATTGCCACTAATGTGATACGCTTCGCTCAGTACATTTAAAAACAAAGCATTATCATACAACATTTTTTCAAAGTGGGGAGCCAACCACTCGTTATCAGTACTGTATCGAGCCAAGCCTCCACCAATTTGGTCGTATATACCCCCATCAAGCATTTTATCTAAACTTAATAAAGCTTGTTCCAGTGACGCTTGGTAAACGGTAAAATGATAATGGCGCAATAAAAATTGAATAGAAAAGGTTTGTGGAAATTTGGGTGCTTTGCCAAATCCTCCTAAAATAGTATCGGCTTGGGCCAATACGTTATCGGCAATCGTTTGTACATGACCGTCGGTAAAAATTGTATTCGCAGCATCGGCGGTAGCACTACCAATACCAAATTGATTGGCATTGATTAAGTGATTGGTTAGGTTTTCAGCTTGGCTTTCTACTTCATTTCGTTTATTTTGAAACGATTGACTTATAGAAAGCAGCACATTTTTCCAACTTGCTCTGTTATGCGCCTCAACCGGTGGAAAATAAGTGCCGCCATAAAAAGGCTTTGCATCGGGCGTTAAAAAAACATTTAATGGCCATCCACCGCTACCCGAAATTGCCTGCACAGCATCCATGTAAATATGATCTAAATCGGGACGCTCTTCCCTATCTATTTTGATATTGACAAAATGTTGGTTCATGATGGCCGCCGTGGCAGCATCTTCAAAACTTTCCTTTTCCATTACATGACACCAATGGCAAGCGGCATAACCTATACTTACCAAAATGGGCTTATCTTCTTTTTTGGCTCTATTGAGTGCTTCTTCTCCCCACGGATACCAATTTACCGGATTGTAGGCATGTTGCAGTAAATAGGGACTTGTTTCGTTGATTAACCGATTTGCGACAGCAGAAGACATGGTTTTGTAGGAATTAACGTAAAAAATGACCACATAATGAATACACATGGCATGAACAGATACCGCTATATTTTATGTAACAACATGCAAAAGATGTTGCTGCAAAAATGTAAACCCAAAATGCGACATAAGCATTATAAACCCGTAGTTACCCTCTTAATTTTTTTGAGATTCGGCCAAATATGCATCTAATGCTGCAATCATGCTTGGTTTTTGTGGTGCCGGAGCCTTAATTGTTACCTCTAGTCCCGCATCTTCTACTACTTTGCAAGTGTTGCTTCCAAAAGCACCTAAAATGGTATTACCATTGGTTTGTTGAAATTCGGGGAAATTGTCGAACAAGCTTTTAACAGCACTTGGTGTAAACAAGCAAATAATATCGTAGGGAGTTTGTTCTAAAAGCGGTTTAATATCATTACTTACAGAACGATACATAAAGGCTAGTGCAAAATCGCATTTATGGCTTTTTAACCAACCAACAATCTCGTTATCTTGTTGATTTTCGCTACAAACATATAAGAAACGTTCATTTTCTTTGTGTTTATTTATTACATCAAACATGCTTTTGTTAGTACCATCGGCACCATAAAACACTTTGCGCTTGCGATATAAAATGAACTTTTGTAGGTACAAAGCCACTGCCTCTGTAATACAGAAATACTTGGTATCTTGATTGATGGTAATTTTCATTTCTTCGCATGTACGAAAAAAATGATCAATAGCATTGCGACTAGTAAATACTACAGCTGTATAAGTTGCAATATCTATTTTTTGCTTCCGAAATTCTTTGGCAGGAATACCTTCCAATCGAATAAAAGGTTGAAAAGATAATTCAACTTTATATTTTCGTTCTAAATCGAAGTAAGGAGATTTTTCACTTTCTGGCCTTGGCTGCGATATCAATATTTTTCTTACGGGTTTAATGCCATTTGTAACCATGCTCATAAACTAATAAAGTGCAAATGTAATTGAATATTATGCTATGTAATTGAAGAACGCCTTGTAAATTAACAGTAGGGGCAAAACCTCTATTGTGCAAAGGTATAGGAAAAAATGTAGGGGGTTTATTTTTAGTGAATTGCTCATAGCTCCTAAGCTAATAAAATAACGATAACAGAGGATACCTATTAATAATGCTATTGATATGGTAGTAGCAATAGTAGCAATATTACCACCGGAAAAAGCCACAACCGCAATGAAGGGCAATAGAAAAATGCCTAACATTTTGTTTCCTAAATACACAATGAATATGTATTGATTAGCCGCTTCTCGAATATTGAATGCCCATCCCGAAAACACGATAAATAAAAATTTGCCGGCATATACTGCTACCAACAACATGGTACAATACAATAAAAGTTGCCAAAACGGCTGTTGTATCCATTGTTTTTGGGCTACAATTAGGGCTGCATAAACGCCACCACTGATAATAAAAAGTAAATTGGCTAGCAACGA
>JAIXOS010000378.1 GCA_027486695.1 Chitinophagaceae bacterium
AGTGGTGGTGGACAAACCAAATGCATGAAATATTTACCGCAACCATTTACCATTGTTAAGGACAATTTGTTCGACATACCTCCTATTTTCCAACTAATTCAGGAAAACTCAGGTGCCGATTTCAGGGAAATGTATCAAGTTTTTAACATGGGACATCGTTTGGAAATATTCACAGATGCCGCTACTGCAAGAGACATGATTGCCGAAGCCGCTGCATTTAACATTCCTGCGCAAATTGTGGGTACAGTAAAAGCAGGTACAAGCAAAAAGCTTATTTTAGATGGTAGCTTTGGCACTATCGAATATTAATACACAATGCATTGCATAACCTAACTACGATATTGCTACATTTACGAAACCAATAACGTTTTTATACCAAACAATATGTCAGAAGCGGTCATAACATTAGAAAACGTAAAAATTTTCCAAGGTGAAAATTTGATTTTACAAGACGTCAATTTCACCATCAATAAAGGAGAATTTGTATACCTAGTTGGCAAAACAGGTACCGGCAAAAGCAGTTTATTAAAAACATTGTATGGCGAATTGCCTTTAAAAGAGGGAAAAGCTACCGTAGTTGGTCAGGATTTGACCGATATGGATTGGAAAAAAGTACCCTTTCTTAGGCGAAAATTGGGCGTAGTATTTCAAGATTTCCAATTGCTGACCGACAGAACAGTTCATGAAAACTTGCGTTTTGTGTTAAAAGCTACTGGTTGGAAGGACGAACGCTTAATGGAGGAAAAAATCAATGACGTATTAGACAAAGTGGGCCTAAAAAGCAAAGGTTTCAAAATGCCATTTGAGATGAGTGGAGGCGAACAGCAAAGAATTGACATTGCACGCGCCCTGCTCAACTCACCCAAATTAATTTTGGCCGATGAACCTACCGGAAACCTCGACCCCGAAACAAGCGACGAAATCATGCAGTTGCTTTTTCAAATTTCCAAAGATTATGGCAGCACCATCATCATGGCAACCCACGACTTTATTGTTATTAACCGCTACCCTTCGCGCATGCTAAAAACGGAGCGAGGCAGGGTGTACGATAGTGCTAACTACCAACCCGACGACGTAGTTATAGCCCCGGAAGAAGCACAACCGGATATTTTATAACACCGTTACATTGGTGTGCATACATTTGTGGAAAGCCTGTTAATTATCTTTATTAACGGGCTTTTTGCTGCTTATTTGGTGATAAAATAGTTAATCAACACACAAATTGCGGAATTTGTCCACAGCATATAAACATTTTTAGTTGTTATAAGCTAAAAACGTATGTTCGCAGATACTAAACCCGTGTAAAAAAGTGCGTTTAAAGTCGTTAGAAATTAAAGGATTTAAAAGTTTTGCCGATAAAACGGTTGTTAGTTTTGATGAAGGTATTACTGGAATTATTGGCCCAAATGGTTGTGGTAAAAGCAATATTATTGATAGTATTCGGTGGGTAATTGGCGAACAAAAAATATCAGCACTACGTAGCGAAAACCTAGAAGCATTGGTTTTCAACGGTTCTAAAAGCCGTAGCGCAAGTGGATTGGCAGAAGTAAGCCTCACTTTTGAAAATACCAAAAACCTACTTCCTACCGAATTTAGTACCGTTACCGTTACCCGACGCTTTTATAAAAATGGAGATAGCGAATACCGCCTCAACGATGTGGCATGCCGACTAAAAGATATCCATAACCTGTTTTTAGACACCGGTGTCAGTACCGATAGCTATGCCATAATTGAACTAGGCATGGTAGACGATATTATTAAGGATAAAGAAAATAGTCGCCGCCGAATGCTAGAACAAGCAGCCGGCATTACCATTTACAAAACCAGAAAAAAAGAAGCCAAAAGCAAACTTGACGCCACCGATCAAGATTTAAATAGAATTGAGGACTTACTTTTCGAAATCAACAACCAGCTAAAAATGCTGGAAAACCAAGCCAAAAAAGCAGAAAAGTATTTTGAAGTAAAAAAAGAATACAAAACCATTGCCATTGAACTAGCAAAAGCGGCTTTAGATGGCTTCAACACCACGTATAAAGATTTAAACGAACAGCAAGCCACCGAAGCAGATAAAAAGGCTCGAATTGATGCAGAAATTGCCACCGAAGAAGCCGCAATTGAACAACAAAAACTGGGTTTTGTGGAGCAAGAACGTGCTCTACAGAGCCAACAATATGCTTTTAACCAATTGCAACAAACCCTTAGGGTAAAAGAAAACGACAAAAATTTAGCTGCTCAAAAACTTCATTATTTAAAAGAAAAGGAAGCGGGGCTGCAACAGTTTTTGCAACAAGCGGAAGGCCAGCTGAAAAACCTGGGCGATTCTATTCAATTTACCCAAATGCAGGCGACTACAGAACAAAACCAACTGCAGGAACTACAACTGAATGTGGCCGCCACCAAACAAACCATCAACGATAAAAGAGAAATTGTTGACGACAAACGTGCCGATGTGGAGGTTTTGCGCAAGCAACACCAAGAAATGCAACGCCAATTGTTTGATGCAGAAAAAAAAGTTGCCGTTGCCGATACTTCTATCCAAAACATACAACGAGCCTTAGCACAACTCAACGGTGAAGAACAACAACGTTTGGTACAATTGCAACATTTGCATACCGAACTTGAAGTAAAGGAAAATGCCCTTTCGGACAAACGCACCGACTTACAATTGTTGCAAGAACAACACGAAACCACCAAGCAACAAATATTCAATACACAACAACAACTAGAAAATTTAAGGGCTACCCTTGCCGAAGAAAACAGGGCGCTCGATAGCAAACGAAACGAGTATGCCCTTTTGCAAAGCTTGATACAATCAATGGAAGGCTACCCGGAAAGTGTCAAGTTTTTGCACAACAATCCCAATTGGAACAATAGTGCACCCATTTTATCAGATATCATTTACGTAAACGAAGCCTACCGAACAGCGCTAGAAAACGTATTAGAGCCCTACCTCAACTATTATGTAGTTGCCAACTTTGAAGAAGGATTGCAAGCAGTTAAGTTACTTGATACGCACAAAAAAGGAAAAGCCAATTTCTTTTTACTCAATCAAATTCACACTCAACCAAATTCAGTTCCTAAAAAAATTCCCCATGCAATTAGCGCATTGGAGGTTATTGAAGTAGACGCAGCCTATCAAGCTTTAGCCAATCATTTACTTGCTAACGTGTATATTGCCGATACCGAAGAGGCTTTTACCACCACCAATGAGTCGATTATATTGCTAGAAAAAACAGGGAAATTTGTAAGAGGAATTTATACCCTTACAGGTGGCAGCGTTGGCTTATTTGAGGGTAAAAAAATTGGTCGTGCTAAAAATCTGGAAAAACTGCACGAAGAAATTACTGCGCAGGACGTCATTGTACAAAAGTTAAAAGCCGATATCCAAGTATTGCACAACTTGGCAATTGGTTATAACCAACAATTGAAAGAACAGGCAATCAAACAGGCCGAAAATGAAATCAATCTATTGGTAAACCAGGTATTTGCTGTAAAAAACAAAATGGAAAATACGCAGGCTTCGCAAATGAGTGCAGCACAACGATCCGCAGATTTACAACTTCGCCTTGCCGAAGAGCACGACTCTATAGCCGATACCAAACAAATTCAACAGGAAACGGCTTTGCAGGTTCAACAAATTACGCAGCAACTGCAAGTATTGGAACAGGACTACAAAATGGCAGAACAAGATTATCAAGTAGCTACTGCTCTTTACAACGAAAGCAATTTGCAACTAACCAAGCAGCAGAGCAAAATCAATGCTTTACAGCAAGAACTTACCTATAAACAAAAACAATTACAAGATTTACATACCCAAATTGCTGCCAATACCGAACAGTTGGGCACTGCTGCCGAAACAATAGCCGAAAGCATTGCCACCTTGCAATTAACGGAAGACCAATTGCACGATTTGCTTTTTCAAAAAGAGGAGGCCGAAAAACAACTCAACTTAGCTGATCAAGCC
Organism: Chitinophagaceae bacterium; assembly: GCA_027486695.1. Lineage (GTDB taxonomy): Bacteria > Bacteroidota > Bacteroidia > Chitinophagales > Chitinophagaceae > Parasediminibacterium. Next base: position 3,965 of record JAIXOS010000378.1, read on the forward strand.
TTTTACAATGTTCGCAATGCACTACAAAATAAAGAAAGTGAACTACGCCTGAAAATCAAAGGCAAGGAAATGGCCGATGTATTGCTGAATGAAATCAAGGATAAATTGAACGATTTAAAACTGCAATTAGCCGGCATGAAAGAGCGACTAAAAGTAGAATTTAAAGTAGAAATTGACAGCATCATTGATCAACCACGCCTTACCGATACTTCTTTGGAAGAACTGCAACAAGCAAACGAGCGTTTAAAAAAAAGAATCGATAATATGGGCGAGGTAAACCCTACCGCAATAGAAGCGTATACCGAAATGAAAAAGCGGTACGACTTTATTATGGAACAAAAAAACGATTTGGTTACTGCACGCGAAAGTTTGCTCCAAACCATTCAAGAGGTAGAAGCCACTGCCAACCAACAGTTTTTGGATACGTTTAACCAAGTGCGCGACAATTTTCAAAAAGTATTTAAAGCCTTATTTACCGAAGAAGATACGGCAGATATGATTTTGGTAAATCCTGAAAACTTGGCCGATACCGGTATTGATATTATTGCCAAACCAAAAGGCAAACGTCCGTCTTCAATTACCCAATTAAGTGGTGGCGAAAAAACCTTAACTGCTACTGCATTACTGTTTGCTATTTACTTAATCAAACCTGCTCCTTTTTGTAT
>JAIXOS010000102.1 GCA_027486695.1 Chitinophagaceae bacterium
ACGTATCAATCAATACCATGAAAGTAAAAGTTTTTATTTTGGCGGTTTTTTGTTGTGCAAACACATTTGCACAAAGCAAAAAAGTTTCTGATAACGCCATCAGTGCACGTGAATTTAAAAGTCCCTCAATTACTTGGCGTTCTACCCCATTTTTGTCTTTGAACGACAAGTTAGATACGAACATTCTTGCTAAGCAAATTAAAATGTTAGCCGATGGCGGTTGTGGTGGCGTAAACCTACATGCAAGAGATGGATTACTAACTGAGTATTTGGGTGAAGAATGGTTTCAAGCGATAGATGCAAGCATAAGAGCCGCCGAAAAAAATGGCTTAAAGGTTTGGCTTTACGATGAAGATAAATGGCCAAGTGGTTATGGTGGGGGTATTGTTCCTCGCATGAACCCTGAATTTGTGCAACAAAGATTATCACGCGTAAATAAATCCGAACCAGCCAATGCGGCAGATATTGTTTTTTCAGACGAAAAGTACAATTATGTTATTTCAAAAGCTAAGATGGGAAATAGCTCGTTAAACGGTACTGCCTATGTAGACTTATTAAGTAAAGAAGTAGTTAATGGATTTATTAAAAGTACTTATATCCCTTATTCAACAAGGTATAAAAATAAAATAGGAAGTGTTGTGTTGGGGATTTTTACAGACGAACCACAAATTGCACCCCGTCCTAACGATATTAATAGTTTTAGCTATACCCCAACGCTATTTCAAAAATTTAAAGCAATGCACGGTTACGAACTTAAACCAAAATTGCCTTTGCTTTTTGAGGATAAAGAAGGTTTTCAAAAAGTTCGCCTGAATTTAGTTCAAACAATTGCACAATTATTTGAACTAAATTATACCAAGCAACTAGCTGATTTCTGTGAGAAAAATAACATGATTCTTCAGGGTCATTTTATGGGCGAAGAAAAACTATCACAAGTTACCCGTTACAGCGGCAACAATATGACAATGTACCGTCATATGCAAATGCCGGGCATTGATATGTTACGGTTAAGATTGGGAACATTAAATACACCCAAAAGCCTTTCAAGTGTTGCTAACCAATATGATAAAAAACGCCGGTTGTGCGAAAATTTTGGTGTGAGTGGTCATAATATGAGTTTTGAAGATCGCAAGTGGTTAATGGATTGGTTAACAAATACGGGTGTTAATTTCGCTACGCCACATTTGTGCTTGTACAGCATGAAGGGGCTTCGCAAAAGAGACTACCCACCAAGTTTTTTTAACGAGCCCTCTTGGAAATACAATAAAATTTATGAAGATTACGCAGCAAGAACTTCTTATGTAACATCGTTAGGTAAATATGCCGCTGAAATTGCTGTTGTACATCCTTTAGAATCGGGTTATATTGATTTGGATTTAACCAATTTCAACAAACCCGACGTTCGAAATAAGAAATATGATGCGTTGTTAAATGTACTTCAGGCCGAGCATCGAGATTACGATTTAGCCGATGAACAAATCATGTCTGATATCGCTAAAGTACAAAATGGAAAATTAAACATTGGCAAAATGAATTACAGGGTAATGCTACTACCTGCCATGCTAACTATTAGGCAAACCACTTTAAATTTATTAGAAAACTTCGCCAAGCAGGGAGGCAAAGTTTTTGCGATAGATGAATTGCCAACATTGGTAGATGGCGTTGCATCAGAACAAAAATTAGCAAGTTTAAAACACTTTACACAACTTGTAGATATTAAAGATATTCCTGACTCAATAACCCATACTTTATCGGCACCATTTACATTTGTAGGAACAAAATCAAACAAAGTTTGGACGCATTGTCGCATAGTAGGAAATGGATATGTGATTCAGTTGTCTAACATTTTACGAAAGGAACCAATCAACGGTGTACTTTCTTTTAGCAAGCCAATGAAAAACGTAGCATTGTGGAATCTTACCAATGGAAAAAGCTATGCACTGAAACCCAACAGAGATGGCAATTATCCGCTTTATTTTGCTGAAACGCAAACATGGATTGTTACTACAAATGATGCTTCTAATAATGCTAATTTAAAAGAAACTTACACGTTCTTTAGTAATGAAGGAAAGATAATTGATGAAATAAAAGGCGATTGGATTGGTAAAAGAGTTGACCCAAATGCAATCACACTCGATTTTGCCCAATATTCCTTAGACGGTGGAAAAACCTTTTCAGCCAGCGAACCTGTAATTGGCATTCATGAGCGTTTAACCAATAAGCTATACAATGGAAAACTTATTTTAAAATATGTAGTAAATGCTGATATAGTACCCAAAGAATGCAACTTGATTGTTGAGCAACCAGAAATGTATACTAAAATTCAGGTTAATAATACCAATATACCATTCACAGGTAATCAATCCTACATTGATCATTCTTTTAAAAAGTCTAATAAAAATCTTCCAATCATACAAGGGAAAAATGAAATTGTATTAGAGCTTAATTATGTGGCGCCACTTGTAACCAATCCTAATGCAATAAAACGCAATGGAACTGAAATAGAAGCTATTTATGTAACAGGATCTTTTGGTGTTAAGGCAAATCAATCACTGCACCCAATTACCGAGACACTTAAAAATAAAGAAGGAACCCTTCTTGAAAAACCCAT
>JAIXOS010000323.1 GCA_027486695.1 Chitinophagaceae bacterium
ATTTATCTGATGGCTCGCGCATGATGGGAGGAGGCTTTGGAGGTTGCACCATTAACCTAATTAAAAAACAAAACACCCAACAATTTATTCAAGAAATATCTGCCGCATACGAGGCGCAATATAACATTCCTTTGAAAAGCTATGTAGTAGCTATTACTGACGGAACAAGTATTATTTCATAATTAAGACAAGTAACAACAAACAGCATACTAATGAGTGTTTTTCAGGATTTTCCGCATCGACGTTATAACCCGCTTACTGATGAATGGGTATTGGTATCGCCGCAACGCTCCAAAAGACCTTGGCAAGGCCAAGTAGAAGCCGTAAACAACGAAGTAAAACCTGTATACGATCCTGCGTGTTATTTGTGCCCCGGTAACAATCGCATTAACGGTGAACCCAATCCAGCCTATACACAAGCCTATGCATTCACCAACGATTTTGGTGCATTGATGCAAGATGTTGAAGATGCAACGCTGGAGGAGGGCTTATTTAAAATGCAAACCGAAAAAGGCATTAGTAGGGTAATTTGTTTTTCCCCCGACCATAGCAAAACCATACCGCAAATGTCTATCGAAGCCATTACTAGTGTTATTGCGCTTTGGAAAACTGAATATGCAACTCTTGGAGCTTTGCCCTATATTAACTACGTACAGATATTTGAAAACAAAGGAGCGGTAATGGGTTGCTCCAATCCGCACCCGCACGGGCAAATTTGGGCACAACAAAGCGTACCGGTTGAGCCTCTAAAAAAACAGGTCAACCAATTAAAATATTATGAACAGCATGGCACTACATTGTTGTACAACTATGTTCAATCGGAATTAAAAAAGCAAGAGCGAATAGTATTTGAAAATGACCATTTTGCGTGTCTCGTGCCATTTTGGGCAGTTTGGCCTTACGAAACAATGATTGTGCCTAAACGACCAATTGCCAATATCTTACAACTTACAGCAGAAGAGGAGCGTACCTTTGCAGATGCTTACAAACGCATCACATTGATTTACGACCAATTGTTTCTTACTTCCTTCCCATATTCTGCGGGTATTCACCAAGCACCAACCGATGGTTTAGCGCACGAAGAATGGCATTTGCACATGGTATTTTATCCACCGTTGCTACGAAGTGCATCAGTTAAAAAGTTTATGGTCGGTTACGAAATGTTGGCCAACCCACAACGTGATATAACTCCCGAATGGAGCGCACAAAAATTACGCGACTTAAATACCACTGTATAACAAACCCATATCTAATTTTACACCCCCAAATTTGTTACAACATTTTCGGGGGTATTTTCTTTATGTATGTTTGCAATATGTTTGAACTAAACCAAGAAAATGTATCCGAACAAAGTTTACAAGCTGCACTCGAACAATTACAAAAAGGGGAAATTATTGTAATACACACCAAGCAGTATTACACAATTGTTTGCGATGCCACACATACTGAAGCAGTAAATCGACTAGTGGCTTGTGCAGAACAATGCAACATGCACATTACCTTAATAATGGCAAGTGAAAGAGAAATTTTGCACCATACTGCATCTATTGATTTGGCCATTTTTGACGCTCTAGCAGAATTGGAGGACAAAATTGATTTTCCGATTGGTGTTTGGTGTAACGGCGCATTAAATTTAGCGGTAGGAGTGGAGAACACGCTTGGTCAATTTTTACTCCACAAAACCACTAACGAATTGATGAAGCAGTTGATTAAGCGCCTTCGCAATCCTATTTCTTGTTTACAAGCGAATGAGTTTTCTAACTTGACTTCATTAAAAGCGCTATTCCCAACTTTAACTGCTGCACCATTCGAGCAAACTCCATTTTTTGCAGCGCTAGCATATCAAACTACTTTTCAAGGCACTTTGGAGCCAGTTCGTAAATAAGCTAATAACGATTCAAGGTTGAAAATTTTTTCCGCCGAACAACATAAAGTGGATATGGTACAATAAACAAACAAAATATAATATATTAAAAAGCTCCCTAGCATTAACTACGGAGCTTTTTATGTAAACTTGATAAAACCGATAACAAAAAACTATTGGTCTAGTTTTAAAACCGCTAGAAACGCTTCTTGCGGAATTTCTACATTGCCAATTTGTCGCATCCGCTTTTTACCTTCTTTTTGTTTTTCAAGAAGTTTTCGCTTACGGCTAATATCACCTCCATAACATTTAGCAGTAACATCTTTCCTAATAGCACTAATGTTTTCTCTTGCTAACACTTTTCCACCAATAGCTGCCTGAATTTTAATTTGAAATTGTTGCCTTGGCACCAATTCTTTTAATTTTTCACACAACTTACGACCAAAATCTTGCGCTCTACTTCGATGTATTAATGCACTTAGAGGGTCTACTTTGTCGTCGTTAAGTAAAATATCCATTTTTACAATATCTGCATCTCGGAAACCAATTTGGTGATAATCGAACGACGCATAACCACGAGTAGAACTTTTTAGTTTGTCGTAAAAATCGAATACAATTTCCGTTAAAGGCATTTCAAAAATCAATTCTACACGGCTTGGCGTTAAATAGCTTTGGTTAATCAGCATACCACGTTTGCCCAAGCAAAGAGTCATGATATTGCCAATGTAGTCGGGTAGGGTAATGATTTGCGCCCTAATAAAAGGCTCTTCAATCCTATCAAGTTTGGTTGGGTCGGGCATTTCAGCCGGATTGTTTACAATCAGTTTGTCATTCTTCGATGTATAGGCGAAAAAGCTAACATTCGGTACTGTAGTGATTACCGTTTGATTGAATTCGCGTTCCAGTCTTTCTTGAATAATTTCCATGTGCAACAAACCTAAAAAGCCGCATCGAAACCCAAAACCAAGTGCCTGAGATGTTTCCAATTCAAATGTTAGCGACGCATCGTTCAATTGGAGCTTGTCCATGCAATCGCGCAATTCCTCAAATTCATCGGTATTCACCGGATAAATTCCTGCAAACACCATTGGTTTCACCTCTTCAAAGCCATTAATCATTTCTCCCGGATTGTTGGCAAGGGTAATGGTGTCGCCTACTTTTACTTCCTTGGCATTTTTGATGCCGGTAATAATATATCCTACATCACCTGCTTTAACTTCCTCTTTGGGCGTCATGGAAAGTTTTAAAACCCCCACCTCGTCAGCAATATAGTCCATACCCGATGCCACAAATCTAATCTTGTCATTTTTGTGCAACACGCCGTTCATGATACGGTAATACACAATAATGCCGCGAAAACTATTGTAAACACTATCAAATATCAACGCTTGGAGAGGCGCCTCGTAACTACCTTTGGGAGCAGGTATACGCGCCACTATGGCTTGTAAAATTTCTTCAATTCCTATGCCACTTCGTCCACTTGCCAACAAAATTTCTTCCGGTTTGCAACCAATCAAATCAACGATTTGGTCTGTTACTTCCGGAATTTTGGCACCATCCATATCTATTTTGTTAATCACCGGAATGATTTCCAAATCGTTTTCCAGTGCCAAATACAAATTGCTAATGGTTTGGGCTTGTATTCCCTGACTAGCATCTACCAACAACAAAGCTCCTTCGCAAGCCGCAAGCGCCCTACTTACCTCGTAGCTAAAATCTACGTGACCAGGTGTGTCAATTAAATTAAGTACATACAATTCGCCTTGATGAGGGTAGGTAATTTGGATAGCATGACTTTTTATGGTTATGCCTTTTTCTCGCTCTAAATCCATGTCGTCCAATACCTGATTCATCATATCTCTTTCGCCTATAGTTTTGGTATGCTCCAACAACCTGTCGGCCAACGTGCTTTTGCCATGATCAATATGGGCAATGATGCAAAAATTTCTTATATTTTTCATACTTCGGCAAAGATATAGTTACAAACTACATAAAGGTGCATCTGTGGTATTTGGATAGCAGGTTTTGTATCAAAATGAATGTTTCAACAGTTTTTTGGGAGCGCAGCTGAGTAAATACTAGGCAACATTTGTCCTGCTTTTCGCTATTACTCCGGCACAAATCCTCGCACAATACCCTCACCGGGGTAGCCGCTGCAATCAGGGCTAAGGGCTCGGCTTTCATACCTTTGCGCTGCTGATAAATATCAGTGACTTATTTGTATTGTTTTGTGGTCAATCCAACTACTTTTGCACTTCTAGTGTTATAACGTTGTTCTTCTTCACAAAACTTAATGATACATGCATTCAGCAATTACCGGTATACAAACATTGGTTCAACAACAGCAAAATTCGGATCTGCAAAACATTGGCCACAAAGTATTGTCAAATGAACGTTTAACGATGGACGACGGTGTTTTGTTGTTTGAACAAGCTTCGCTTTCTTACGTTGGCGCTTTGGCCAATTGGGTGCGCGAACAAAAACATGGCTCAGTAACCTATTTCAACCGAAATTTTCATATAGAACCTACTAATGTATGTGTATTTAGTTGTGCATTTTGTGCATATTCTAAATTGTATGCACACCGAGAAGAGGGATGGGAATTGAGTATTCAGCAAATGCTGGATATTGTAAAAAGCTATGACAACCAGCCTGTTACAGAAGTGCACATTGTTGGTGGCGTGCATCCCAAAATGAATTTGGCTTTTTTTACTGAACTACTTCAAGCCATTAAAGCACACCGACCACAATTGCATATCAAAGCCTTTACACCCGTTGAGCTCGACTATATGTTTAAAAAGGCAAAAGTATCAATTGAAGAAGGCATGCGTTTGGCGCACGAAGCAGGTTTGGATTCGCTGCCGGGTGGTGGAGCCGAAATTTTTCATCCGGATATTCGACAACAAATTTGTAACGATAAAGTAGATGCGGAAGGGTGGTTGGCAATACACAAAGCTGCACACAAGTTAGGCATGCACAGCAATGCTACCATGCTATACGGACATATTGAATCGTATTGGCACAGAGTGCACCACATGGAACAATTACGCCTATTGCAAGACGAAACAGGTGGTTTTAATACTTTTATTCCTTTGAAATTCAGAAATAAAGACAACGATATGAGCCATGTTGCAGAAAGTTCGGTGGTAGAAGACATGCGTATGTATGCAATCGCGCGTCTGTATATGGACAACTTCCCACATTTAAAAGCGTATTGGCCCATGCTTGGAAGGCAAAATGCACAACTTACCTTGAGCTTTGGTGTAAATGATATTGATGGAACGATTGACGATACCACCAAAATTTATAGTATGGCGGGAAGTGAAGAACAAAGCCCTGCTATGACTACCAATGAATTGGTGTCGCTCATCCAACAAGTGAAAAGGGTGCCAGTTGAGCGAGATACCTTGTATGGAGTTGTTAAGCAATATTAATTGATTAAAAATTCATTATTTCATTTACATAACTAAATATTACAACCTTTCTAAACGGTATTGTCAAGCAACAATTCTTTTTAGAAAGGTTTTTTTATTGTCAATACTTTGCGTTTCATCCTAATTGATTATGGGATAGCTTTTGTCTGTAAGCACTTTTGATTAATTTTTTCGTTCAAAAAACAAATTTTATTCAATAGGAATGAAAAAAACTTTTTGTTGCTATTGATTTTATGTATGCCAAGGTTTATATTTGGTATGTCATTTTAATTTTTTACTAACAGCTTGCTTATGAACAATGTATTATTCTATGCCGTTCCGGCAATGGGAGTAGTAGGTTTACTCTACACCCTTATTAAATTCAATTGGGTTTCGCAACAAGATGCAGGGAATGCCCGCATGAAAGAAATTAGCCAGTTTATTGCCGAAGGTGCCATGGCTTTTTTAAAAGCCGAATGGAAGATATTGGCCTATTTTGTAGTTATTGTTGCCATTTTGTTGGGATTTATGGCTTCAAAAAATGAAGGAAGCCATTGGTCAATTGCCGTTTCCTTTATTATCGGCGCGGTATTTAGTGCAACCGCAGGCTATATTGGCATGAAAGTAGCCACTAAAGCCAATGTCCGCACTGCCGAAGCTGCCAAAACCAGCCTTTCAAAAGCGTTAAATGTTTCCTTTACCGGTGGGGCAGTAATGGGCCTCGGTGTATCGGGATTAGCAGTTTTGGGTTTAGGCGGTTTGTTTTTGATTTTGAAACACTTTTTTGCCCCTGGCGACGCCTCCAATCCGCAAGGTATGTTGCGCACTATTGAAGTGTTAACAGGTTTTTCGTTGGGCGCGGAGTCAATTGCACTATTTGCACGTGTAGGCGGCGGCATTTACACCAAAGCAGCCGATGTTGGTGCCGATTTAGTAGGAAAAGTAGAAGCAGGAATTCCTGAAGACGACCCACGCAATCCGGCAACAATTGCCGATAATGTTGGCGACAATGTTGGCGATGTTGCGGGCATGGGTGCCGATTTGTTTGGTAGTTACGTTGCTACAGTTCTTGCTACAATGGTTTTAGGGCAAGAAACCATTTCGAATGATCGTTTTTTTGGCAATGCCCCCATTTTACTTCCAATGGTTATTGCAGGGGTGGGTATCATACTATCAATCGTTGCAACTTTGTTTGTTCGCATCAGCGACTCAGCGGGTATTAATACGCATACCGTACAAAAAGCACTCAACATGGGCAATTGGG
>JAIXOS010000329.1 GCA_027486695.1 Chitinophagaceae bacterium
GAACACATTGTAACCAACAAAACTTCCGATGAATATGATGGAACAAAAATTGGCTTGCCTTGGCAGTTTCGTCGTAATCCTATCGATAGCAATATCAGTTTAACGCAACGCAAAGGTTGGTTAAGAATTTACAGTGGCGATTACGATTTGGATACCTTGTTAGGCCGAAATGTATTGTTGCAAAGAGAACGTTGGTTGCAATACACAGCCGTAACCAAATTATCCTTCAATCCAAAAACCAAAGAACAGGCTGGCATCACTTGCCATTACGATACCAAAACCTTCGCCAAATTGGGTTTGCAACGTGATAGTATAGGCAAGTTGCAATTGGTATTAGAAGAAATGAAATATGGTGTTCCATCCATCAATACCATCACTTCAAATATCAAGCAAACAAACCTCTATTTAAAAGTAAAAGTAGATAAGCTGCGCCGTGAGTTTTATTACAGCTACGATAACAAAAAATGGTTACTGGCAGGCGTAATTGCCGATGCTGCTTACCTCAGCGATCAAGGCACACCTAACTGGGGTTTTATGGGCATGATGGTTGGGGTGTATGCTTTTAACAGAGGAACTGGCAAACGAATTGCGGCAGATTTTGATTGGTTTAGAATGGATGGTAAATAGTACGACTTCTATAAAATATAAAAAAATGAAAATGCGATTAGCAATTTTAGTGGGGCTAATTTTCTCGATAAGCCGTTTAGGGGCTCAGCAAAATAAGCCGTTGGTAGATTCTGTTGCTTTGTTACAAGCCCAACAACTGCAACAAACAGCAAAATCTATTGCCTATTCAAGCAATCATCCGGGGGCACAATGGTTTCCCAAAGCAGGCTTGGGCATATTTATTCATTGGGGAATGACTGCCGTAACCGGCACGGGCGATTTGTCGTGGAGTATGCTTGCCAATAAATCTTGGAAAGATGCAACCATTACCCCCAATAATTATTACGCATTGGCCAATGAATGGAAGCCCGAAAAAATGGATTTTGATAAAATGTTGAAAGCTGCAAAAGCTGCCGGCATTACCTATGCTGTTTTTGTAACCAAACACCACGATGGATTTACCTTATGGCCTTCTCAATACGGCGAAAAAGGAACCAAATTTCAATTTGGCGGCCGCGATTTTGTGAAAGAATTTGTAACGGCTTGCCGTAAATACAACATCCGTGTTGGCTTGTATTATTCGCCACCCGATTGGTATTTTGAAAGACAGTATAAAAATTTTTCTTTTCATAGCAAGGCACAACTCGATATGAACCATCAACCTATCGTGTTGCCGAAAAGAACCCCAGAATTTGAACAAGAACGCATTGCATACATCCAAAGCCAAGTAACAGAATTGCTTACCAATTATGGTAAAATTGATTTGATGTGGTTTGATGGCGGCAAAGGCGAAATACCCAACAAAGTGGTTAGGGAGTTGCAACCTGGTATTGTTATTAACCGCAGAAATGGCGGTATGGGCGATTATGGCGATAGCGAAGGTGCCTTGCCCAAAAAGCGTTTTGAAGGATGGTTTGAAACATGCGAAACGGCTTGGCCAAGTAAAAAGTGGTCGTATTCAATAGATACTACTTGGGATTCGGCAACGGATGTTATTACCGAACTCGTGAAATTACGTGCATGGGGTGGCAATTTGTTGGCCAATGTGGGTCCAAAAGCGTCGGGAGAAGTGCCACAGCAAGCCCTAACCGCTTGGCGCGAAATGGCAACATGGATGAAACGCAACAAAGAATCGGTTATTGGTACCAATGCAGGGCCTTGGCCGGCCGATGTAAATACACCGGTAACTACTCGTAAAGGGGGTGCATACATTCATTTGCTTCCCGGTGAAAAACAAACCATCGTTTGGAAAAATGCACCAAAACCCATTAAAGCCTTTTTGTTACAAAGCAAAAAGAAGGTGGCATTTACATACGAAAATGGGGTACTACAAGTTAGTTTACCGGATGCATTGCGAACCAATCAGGTAGATGTAGTGAAGTTAATCATACAAGAATAGTAGTTGTAATGCTATTGCCCAATCGAATTGTTTGTATATGAAAAATAGTTACTTAATCTGTTTACTGCTTAGTGTTTGCGTGCTTACCGGCAATGCACAAATGGCAACAATAACTGCGCCTACTTTTTATGTTAGAGGCGTGTTGAGTCCGCTCAAAAAAGGCGAAGCCACAACTAAGCAGTTGCAAAATATTTTTAAAGAATTAATGCCAGATAATTGCAAGGGTAAAATAGTGTATTCACTTGCTGCAAATGCGGGTTGGTATTACACCCAAAAGCCAAGTAATTACACGGCGTTTGTAGATGATAATTATTTGGATTTGTGTAAACGAATGGATGCTGTTGGCGTGCCATTTGTAATTAGTGTTGGCAATGTAGATGCATCGTGGACGTTCGGAAATAAACCTATGCCAAATGCGGGGGAAGCTTTTACGCCCAATGTTATTTCTTATTTTATTTCACCCGAACAAGTGGCAACCATTTTTCAGCAAACAAAAAATTGTGTGGGCATTGAATCCGGCGAAAATTTCTGGACTTACAACAATGCCAATGCACAAACAGTTTTGAGTTTTCTGCGTGTTTGTAAGCAGTATGGTAAGCACTATGTAATGGGCGAAGGCGGTTGGGGCTACAATTCGTTTATGCGTTTTTTCTATGATTATCACAACGAGTTGGTAAACGAGGGTTTGGGTCAATATTTTTACCCCAATTTTAAAAATACCAAACCTTACGGGGCGTTGGTTTCGCAAAGCGCATTAATGGGTGCTTGGCTAACCAATAAAGTAGCAAACTACGGTACTTGGAATGATGAATGGGTGTGGACTTACGCTTCTTTTGGGAATGTAGGTGAATTTCCTGTTTATAATAAATTGGATAAAAATTGGGAATTAGTTTCTTATACACATTACTTGAAGTCTTGGTTGCTAACTATTGCGGCAGGTGGAGCAATTAACTTTTTAGAAACACCCTCCTTTAACCGTGATGGAATGGCTA
>JAIXOS010000428.1 GCA_027486695.1 Chitinophagaceae bacterium
AAATTATTTATAGCTATGAACGTATTCAAAATTGTTGGGCTTTTCATGATGATGTGCGGGGTCAGTACTGTGTCGAGAGCGCAAGAAAAACAATCGCTTGATTTTACCAAGTTGATACCCGAACGACCAGAAAAACACGTGTTTCAGATGGAGGGCTATAATGTGTGGTGCAACGGTGCTGTGAAAGGCGACGACGGCAAGTACCACCTTTTTTTCTCGCGATGGCCAAAGTCGCGCGGGCACGAAGCATGGTGCACCCATTCCGAAGTGGCACATGCGGTATCCGATCATTTGTTTGGACCGTATCGATTTTCCGATGTGGCTTTACCTGCTCGGGGAACGCAATATTGGGATGGCGAAATGACCCACAATCCGCACGTTATACGTTTCAAAGGCAAATACTATCTCTATTATACCGCCAATACTGGTAGTGGATTTTGGAAAACAACGAATGATAGCTTGCATCCTACCATGCGCGATAAAGAATGGTGGATTAACCGCAACAACCAACGTATTGGAGTAGCTGTGGCCTCTAGCCCTTATGGTCCTTGGAAACGATTCGATAAACCACTTTTGGACACCGTTGAAGGTAGAAAAACTATGGGCGTTCCTACCGTGTTTATTCGTCCGGATGGACAATTTTCTTTGGCCTATAAATCGGTGATGGGCAACACCAAAACCACCAAAACAGTTGTAAAACATTTTATTGCTTTATCAAAAAGTCCGCTTGGCCCATTTAAAGATTACGACAAGCCCTTTATCTCTTCACCCAAAACAGATTTTCCTATCGATGATCATGTAGAATGGTACCAAGATGGAAAATACTACTGTATAGCAAAAGACCATGGCGATAAAATAACCGAACATGGCATTGCGCTTTTGCTTTTTGAATCTGCAAACGGATTGGACTGGAAATTGTCTCCTAATTCGTTGGTACACAAATTCAATATTACCTTTTCCAATGGCGAGTCATTCCAATTTGATCGTTTCGAAATGCCTAAAGTATTTCTCGACAAGGGAAAAGTGGTGGCATTGTTTTTGGCTGCCAAACCCAAGGACAAAAATGATTCCTTCGGCATAATCTTACCAGTTGTTTATTAATTAAAATAATGTATATGAAAAGTAAATCAATATTTTTAGCAGTTATAGGTTGTTGCTTGATGCAAATGACTATCCAAGCACAAGACATGGAAGTGGCTAAATGGATACAACCCGTACCGGAAACGGCTAAGTTTGCTTTGCCCGGTTATATGGTTTGGTGTGGCAGTATGGTGAAGGGTGATGATGGAAAATATTACCTTTTTTATAGCAGGTGGCCAAGCAAAAGCGGGCATTATGCATGGGTAACCGAAAGCGAAGTGGCGGTGGCGGTATCTAATTCGCCCACAGGACCTTACCAACATGTAAAAGTAGTTTTGCCCAAGCGCGATAAAAAGTTTTGGGATGCCGATGTTACCCATAACCCTACAATCTACAAATTGGGTAATCGCTATTACCTCTATTACATGGGTACCAAAGGAACTGATACCTTCCATGCACCCGTAACCATGCAAACAAAGGGATGGTGGGAGTTTAGAAACAATCAACGTATTGGCGTAGCTGTGGCCAAATCGCCTTTAGGGCCTTGGGAAAGATGCAACAAACCCTTAATTGATACCACAACCAATGGTTTCGACCATCTTGTAACCAATAATCCTGCCGTGGTACAACGTCCTGATGGCAAAATACAAATCATTTACAAAGGGGTAAGCAATGGCAATTTGCCCTACGGTGCTAAAGTGTTGCATGGTGCTGCAATTGCCAATCATCCACAAGGGCCTTTTACCAAACTACCCGAAAGAATCTTTGTAAAAGAAGGCGAACGGTTTGCAGCGGAAGATCCTTACATATGGTTTCAAAATGGACAATATTGGGCTATTGTGAAAGATATGACGGGGGCATTTACCCATGCAGGTACAAGTTTGGCCTTGTTTGAATCGAAGGATGGATTGCAGTGGCAGCCGGCAAAAAATCCATTGGTCTGTACTACGGCTATCCCATGGATTACAGGTACAAAAAGGGTGAAAAAATTAGAACGACCTCAGTTGTGGATAGAAAATGGTGTACCAAAGGTGCTTTTCTGCGCAGTATATGATGGTGAAGAAAATTACAATGTAGCCATACCATTGAAGCAACCCTAATAATGTGTTTTAACGGTGATGCTATTCTGGAATCAAAATGGGCGTTTTACTCATTAATAGCGCATATTCAATAGAAATAAAAGTACGTATGAAAAAAATAGTTTGCATTTTATTGTCTTTGCATATACTTGTTGGTGTTTTTGCAAACGATACCACAAAAAGTTATCCCAATAAATACAATGTTGTTTGGCATTCGCCGAGCAACAATTCTTTTGGGTCAATGCCTTTGGGCAACGGCGATGTGGGCATGAATGTGTGGGTAGAAAACAACGGCGATTTGGTATTTTACATCAGTAAAGTCAATGCCTTTGATGCAGGTCATTTATTACCCAAATTGGGTCGTATACGTATCCGCATGCAGCCGGCACTAACCGTTACCAATTTCACACAAACGCTCAATTTGGCCGATGCTTCCATTTTGGTGCAGGCAGGCGATGCAGTAATTAAACTGTGGGTAGACGCTAATAGCCCAGTTATTTGTGTGGAAGGAAAAAGCAACATTCCCCGAACAGCTTCCATCGCTTTGGAAACTTTGCGTCCATTGACCAATGTTAGCGCAAATCTTCCCAAAAGCGGAACGGTAGGCGTTCTTTTCAACGATACCTCTCATCAATTGACATGGTGTTATCGCAACCAAACTTCTGCTTGGGGAAACAACTTGCGCAAGCAAAATTCGCCGGAAATGGTTGCTAAAACCAAAGATCCTATTCTGTTCCGCACTTCCGGCTGCATGGTAAAAGGAGCGGGTTTTATACAACGAAATGACACCTCATTAATTGGAAAAGCAGCCTCCACAAAATGGCAATGTACCATATCGGTAATTTCATCACAGCCCGAAAATTGGCAAACTTGGTTAAAAGAAATTGATCATTTACCCAAACCCAATTGGAACGCACATTGCGCTTATTGGACATCTTTTTGGAACAGAAGCTTTATTCACATTACGCACAGCGGCACTGGCAATTTGAAACTTGATCAATGTCGGTTCACTCAATTTCCGCAAGGATCTTTGGCATACGAAGGACATAAATTAATTGATGCAGAAAAAAATAGGCAGCAAATAAACCAACGGTACGCCTTAGAACGCTTTTTGGAAGCCGCTGCCGGTAGGGGCGAAGTGCCCGCTCCCTACAATGGTTCCATTTTTACTATGGATATGCCTGCAGGTGTATTGGGCGCTTTTGGAACCAAAAACAAACCCATTTCGCCCGATGGCCGCGATTGGGCACAGCTTTCGTTTATGTGGCAAAATACAAGACACCCATTATGGTCAATGGCAACTCGTGGCGATTACGATGCCATAAAACCAAGCATGGAATTTGTTCGAAAAGGCTTGGATATAGGAAAAGATAGATGTAAGAAAACCTTTGGCCACGATGGCGCTTTTATCATGGAAGCAAGTTGGTGGCACAATGTGGGTGTTTGGGATTGGAAAGACGTACCCGCACACCTAAAATACCATCTATTGGCAACCGTTGAAACCGTGGCCATCATGTGTGAATAT
>JAIXOS010000219.1 GCA_027486695.1 Chitinophagaceae bacterium
AAAAATAAATCCCCGCGAAATAGTAGCGCAGAATAAAATGCAAGAATTGCAGTTGGAACTGATGAAAACCGGTCAGCACATACCGCATTATGCTTTGAAAGACAGCCTCGATTTGGTTCAAAGTGCTACTATTTCGGCATCAAGCGAGCTCGGTTTGCGCCAACTTTCCGCTGCTATTAAAAAACCGCTTATCAATTCAGTTGCCCAATTACTGCCTATACAACAATCTGCTGTGCCAGCATTCGATATAACGGTAGAGGCTGAAGAAGATACTTTGCTCCAAGTAGAACTTCGGGTAAGTAGCAAAGCGTATAATTATACGCCCGATGTTACGCTTGAAAGCAAATCGTTTTCTTTAACCAAAGGCACCAATCAGTTGAGCATCCTGTTTGAATCTGAAATTAAAGACAGTAAGTATGTTTTTGTATCGTTCTTAAAAAATGAAAAGGTACAATTACACTATTCGTTGGATAGAATTACAGGTGTGTTAACTGTATTCAATCAAATAAACAAAGCTGTTTCAAACTACGGTAAGCAAACGCCTCCCGAAGAAATCGGTATGGATGCCTTTGAGTTTTGGTGTCCGCAACGCCGTCCCGAAGGCCATAATTTGGCATTTTCATTAGCGGCCCCACTGCAGGTTTTTGCTGCCAATAATGTTGCCAATGGGGTGGATAGGCCTACTACTGCTCCCAATGCTTGGGTAGCCGATAAGGCCGATATGCAACCAAGTTTGTTATTACAATGGTCATCTGTTCAATCTATTGCCAAAATAGATATTGTATTTGATGCTGATTATGACCATCCAATGGAAAGCGTGTTAATGGGACATCCAGAAAACGTTATGCCATTTTGTGTAAGAAACTACCGCATTAAAGATGCTTCCGGCAATGTTGTTTACGAGAAAACTGGAAACTTCCAAACAATTAATCAAATCAATTTTGCTACACCTGTGCAGAGTAATCAATTGATTATTGAAGTAGAACATCCTTCAACCACAACACCGGCGGCTATTTTTTCTGTAAGGTGCTACAATTAAACTAAACAACAACTTAAAAGGCAAAACTTGATTTTTATCGTAACCATTGATTATGATAAATCCTTTTAGATGAACAATAAGAAGCATTCGTAAAAAGCATTCCCAAATATGCCAATATACATTATTGTCATCAATCATTATTCAAAATGTATCAGTTGCAATAGCTGAATAAAATAACAATAGATGAAAAAAATAAAAGGTTTGCGTTGGTGGATTGTAGGGCTACTTTTTACAGCCGCAGTGTTAAATTATATTGACAGGCAAACGCTATCGGCACTAGCTCCAACCATTCAAAAAGATTTAGGTATGGATGATGGTGACTATGCTAATATTGTTAATATATTTCTTATTGCATATACCATTGCCTACATTATTTCCGGTAGAATTGTCGATAAAATTGGCACTAGGTCTGGTACACTTTTGTTTGTGATTTGGTGGTCGGTTTCAAATATGCTTACTGCAGCAGCTAGAGGAATGACTTCTTTGGGAACCTATCGTTTTATGTTGGGATTAGGCGAAGCTGGTGTTTGGCCCGCAGCTTCCAAAGCAGTTTCTGAGTGGTTTCCCCCAAAACAACGAGCGTTTGCAATTGGTTTATACACAATGGGTGCCACTATTGGTGCAACAGTAGCACCATATATTGTTATTCCTTTGGCAACATATGGTTATAGTGAACATTTGCCCGCAATTG
The DNA here is from genome assembly GCA_027486695.1 of Chitinophagaceae bacterium. Lineage (GTDB taxonomy): Bacteria > Bacteroidota > Bacteroidia > Chitinophagales > Chitinophagaceae > Parasediminibacterium. The sequence continues at coordinate 1,731 of JAIXOS010000219.1, forward strand.
CTAATTGGTTAGGACAAGGCACCGGTTGGAGATTGGCGTTCATATTAACGGGTTTGGTTGGGTTAGTATGGATTATTCCGTGGTTAATTTTGTATAGAACACCACAAAAAAGTAAGTTGATTACCAAAGAAGAGTTGGCATTTATTGAGGACGATGAGAATAATGAGAAAAAAAATGCGCCTGTTGCTGCAAGCTGGTCATGGAAACAAGTGCTTACCTATAAAGGAACGTGGTTGTTGTTGTTGGCTCGTTTGTTGACCGATCCGGTTTGGTATTTTTTCCAATTTTGGTTTCCTAAATACTTGGCTTCAGAACGCCATTTATCCCAAAATGAGTTAAAAATAACTTGGATTATTTATGCCGCAGCCGGTGTGGGTAGTTTAGTGGGTGGGTGGTATTCTGGTCGTTTGATAAAGCAAGGCAAACTTCCTGTTCAAAGTAGAATGTATGTAATGCTTGCATGTGCTTGTGTAATGCCTTTAGCCCCGATGATAAGTAAGGTTGCCAATATTGATATATCAATGGCTATTTCAGCTGCGGTAGTTTTAGTATCGTTAGCGTGGTTAATTAATATTAGTTCCATAATTGTAGATATTGTTCCTAGCCATTCGTTAGGTACTGTTTTTAGCATTGTTGCTGCGGGCAGTACAATTGGAGGAATTATCATGAATATGATTGTGGCAGCTATGGTTGCAGGAGTATCTACCAAAACCCCTGGCTTTTTAGATAGAGGTTTCCATGCAATTTTGGCACCAATACTCGATTTTGTTCAAGGAAAAGGATATTCAATGTGGTTTCTAATCATCGCTTTTTTGCATCCGATAGGATGGTTGTTGCTAAAGTTTGGTGGAATAACCAAACTTCAAACCTCAAAGTAAATTAACCACTTTAAGAATTGCATTATTCACCATAGAGAATAATATAGTTGATATTTATAATTAATGTTATTGAATATTTTAATGGGGAATGTTTCGTGGTGTTTATCATTTTGCTTTAGTTGGATAAAGTGCCAACAACGAACGAACGCTCTGCTATTAATATTGATAAATAAAATTCTGCATAAGGTCAATGGTGCTAATCATTGACCTTATGCATGTGATACAATCAAAAAAATGAAAAGACAATTGCTTTTTACAGTATTACTATTGCTTGCTTTTCAGGCATTTTCACAAAATGATAACGCTCTTTCTTTGTGGTACGACAAACCTGCCTCTAAATGGATAGAGGCTTTGCCAATAGGTAACGGGAGTTTGGGTGCCATGATTTATGGTGGTACCACCAAAGAAGTTATTCAGTTTAACGAATCGTCTTTAATTACCGGTTCAAAAGAGAAAGTAGGTTTTTACCAGCCCTTTGGCGATATCATCATTGAGTCAATGGAAGGCAAAGGCGAATTGGTTAACTATAAACGAATATTGAATTTAGATTCAGCTATTCATTTATGCACTTATTCTATGAATGGGGTTCAGTATAGGAGGGAGTATTGGGCAAGTTATCCCGACAAAGTAATTGCCGTAAAATTTTCTGCTTCTAAGGCGCAAATGCTTTCTTTTAAAGTGCGCTTAATTGATGCGCACAAGGCAGCAACCAAAGTAGGTAATCAACAACTACAGTTTACCGGTAAACTAGAAAATGGTATGGTTTACTCCGCTGCTACACACATTCAGCAACAAGGCGGCAAGTTAGAAACAGATAGCACCAGTATTGTGGTAAAAAATGCAACCGAGGTAGTATTGTATTTGTCCGCGGCTACTTCGTTTGTATTAGATGCAGATAAAAATTTTACAGGTCAAGAGCCTGTTTCACTAGTGCAAAATAGATTAGCATCTGTTGTTCCGCAGTCTTTTCAAGAGTTGAAAAAGCGTCATTTGGCTGATCATCAATTGCTATTTAGTAGGGTGAAGCTAAATTTGGGAAATGGTAGCAATTTGCCTACAAATGAACGTTTGGCTAATTATAAAATCAATGGACAAGATCGGGCTTTAGAGGCTTTGTTATTCCAATATGGTCGTTATTTACTCATTGCTTCTTCTCGCAAAGGAGGGTTGCCTGCTAATTTGCAGGGAATTTGGAATGCAGAATTTAAGCCGGCTTGGTATTCGCAGTACACCACCAATATCAATGTAGAAATGAATTATTGGTTGGCAGAACCTACCAATTTGTCTGAATGTCATTTGCCTTTATTTGATTGGATTGAAAATTTGGCAAAGGTACAAAAGGCATCTGCTGATCCTAAGTTGCAAACGAAAAAGGGATGGATAGCGTACAGCACCAATAATATTATGGGTGGTCCATCTACTTGGGGATTACATCGTCCGGGTAGTGCTTGGCTAAGCCAACATTTTTGGGAACATTACGCTTTTACGGGTAATAAAGCTTTTTTGGTTAACAGAGCGTATCCCATGCTAAAAGATGTGGTGGGTTATTGGGAAGATCATTTAATTAAAACGAACAATGGAAAATGGATTACTCCCGATGGTTGGTCGCCGGAACACGGGCCGGGAATGAAAGAGGGCGATCGTACCCCATATCCGGGTGTGTCATACGATCAGCAAATTGTACACGATTTGTTTTCTAATTATTTGGAAGCGGCAGCTGTACTAAAAAAAGATGCAGCATACGTGACTAAAATTAGTCAAATGCACCAACAAATTTTAGGACCACAGAT
>JAIXOS010000266.1 GCA_027486695.1 Chitinophagaceae bacterium
ACAGACAGCGTTTTAGAGAAAAAGTAGATAAAGCAAATGGCGGCGCAGGAAATACGCCCCCCGCAGATAACTAGACTGACTTGTCAAAATCAATCTAGTTAGCGGCGATTATAAATGAGGAAAGCAATACACTTTTACTTAGACTTTTTGGCTGCTTTCAAGCGGTCGTTAATGTAATAAAGTAGGTCTTCTTCATGTTTGTGTTGGCGCAACCACTTGTAATCCGGCCTGTTTTGCTGCATAAATTGCTGTAAGGCTTCGCCCGAAAAAGCTGTATACTTGTGTACAAGTGCCGGCGAAAATCGGTAGTCAATGTAGGCTTCTTGCTCCGTTTTTTCGAACAGTTCAATCCAGCGGCGTTTCTTTTTTTCTGAACCATAAAAGCGGTCTAGGTTAATGCCAATGCCCGCTCCCGAATTGGAGCCGGAAATGGCCGTTAGGGTGTGGCTACTACGTGTGCCAAAATAATTTTTGCGTCGCTCCATACTATCTAGTTGATAAGCACTCCATTTGGCATTCAGTACCACCTCTTTCAGTTTGCTTGCAAGTGGCAAAACGGAAACAACCAATGTGTCGGTGGTTGTTAAAGCTTCGGTTATACGTACTGTATCAAAATTAAATCCTATGCAAGAAATTGACAGTAATTGTCCCTTGTGTGCAGCAATAGCAAAATAACCATCTTGTAAGGCAATGGTTGTTACGTGCGATGTCAAGTTGGTAATGCTCGAATAGGCTATTCCTTCGCCGTTAACGGCATTCACTTATGTGTTTCTGTTGAGCGGTAGCATGTACTGCTATCAAGAGTAAAATGACGGTACTTAATTGTTTCATGATGTATTTTTTTGTCTATGCAAAAGCAATAGCCTTACCAAAAGTAACACCTCGCAAGGGAATTCGGTTGCAAAACTAATTTACCCACTGTAGGCATTTCTATTCGCGAAGCAGCGGCTACGCGGTAGCCTTCAAAGAGTGATGGGCCAATCGGTATTGCTACTATTGGGCGGAATGGGCGTTGGCACCATTCATCAATAGTGCCAATACGAAGCCATCAACCTATTCGTAGGTATAGTAACCATACATTCTTTAACAAGCATCGGCTTTAAAATGGTAGAACACGTTAATTTTTTTCAATTAACTCAATTTTTTTTTTTTTTTTTTATCTTTGTAGTTACTGCAACGCCGCAATAAAATGTGGCGTTGTATTTTTTTGTATCTCATTAAACAAAATGTGTATGAGTGAATATGTAACCAAGGAAACCTTCGAGAAAATGCGCGAAGAGTTGCAACGGATGAAATCAATTGATCGTCCGGCTGCTTCCAAAGCCATTGCCGAAGCGAGAGAAAAAGGCGATTTAAAAGAAAATGCCGAATATGATGCCGCAAAAGAAGCACAAGGCATGCTCGAAGCAAGAATAAAACAGTTGGAAGGTGTTATAGCCAATGCCAAAATTGTAGATCCTGCAAGTATAGATACTAGCAAAGTGGCAGTATTGACCAAAGTGACCATCACTAATTTGGGAACTAAAAAAACAGTAACCTACCAAATTGTTGGTGAAAAAGAAGCCGATTTAAAGTCGGGTAAAATTTCGGCGTCCTCACCTATTGGAAAAGGATTGCTTGGTAAAGCTGTAGGCGAAATTGCCGAAGTTTCGGCACCAACAGGTATTTTGAAATTTAAAGTAGAGGGAATTAGTATTTAGTTTCTCCTCCCTATAATGTCAGCCTGCAATAGCTAATTGGTTATTGCAGGTTTTTTTTTGACAACAAAAGCGAGTCGTTTAACTACATTTGTATTACGCAAAAAACAGCAACATGACCATTTTTTCTAAAATTATAGCCGGACAAATCCCTTGCTACAAAGTAGCTGAAAATGAACATTTTATTGCTTTTTTAGATATTTTTCCCGTACAAAAAGGACATGTGTTGGTAGTGCCAAAAATGGAAGTAGACAAACTGTTCGATTTGCCGGATACGATTCTTGCCGGTTTACTGCCCTTTGCCCAACCTATAGCCAAGGCTTTGGAAGCCCTATTTGCATGCAACAGAGTAAACATAATAACGGTAGGTTTGGAAGTACCCCATGCACATGTGCATTTAATTCCCACCAATACTACCCACGACGTTAATTTGCTCAATCCCAAAATAGCGTTTTCACCCGCAGAATTTGAGGCTATCCAACAGCAAATTATTGCGGCAATTGCGTAAATCATAATTTGCAGGTAAGTAACAATGAAACAGAATACCAATACATACATGGAAATTCCAAAGTTTGACGAAACCTTTATACCTATTCTTGAAGTGCTTAAAAATGGTAAAGTTATTTCTTCAAGGGAGTTAATTGCTGAGGTTAAAAGGCGTTTTTATTCTAATTTAAGTGAGGAACAATTAAAACAAGAAACAAAATCAGGCGATTTGCTTATTGATAATCGAATTGCTTGGGGCAAATCATATTTAAAAAGGGGTGGATATATTTTCTTTCCTGAACGTGCACAAGTGCAAATTACGGAGAAAGGAAAAAATTATTCGTCGACCATAACGGTTAAAGATTTAGAAAATGAAAATTCTTTTTTTGATTTCTATAAACAAGGAAAAGGAACAATTTCTACTGATAAACAACGAAAAACAAATATTTCTTCACCGCAAGACTTAATTGACGAAGGGTTTACTCAAATCGAACAAGAGGTAAAAGTTGAGCTGTTGCAAAAATTGAAAAGTATCGATCCATATTTTTTTGAAAAAGTAGTGCTTAAGCTGCTTAAAAAAATGGGATATGGCGATTTTATAGAAACCTCCAAATCAAACGATGGCGGAATAGATGGTATTATCAATGAAGATAAACTAGGGCTAGATAAGATTTATATACAAGCGAAACGCTTTAATGAAGGAAAAGTAAGAGAAAAAGACATTCGAAATTTCATTGGTGCTATGAGTGGAGATACAAATAAAGGCGTTTTTGTAACTACATCAGAATTTGATGAGAAGGCACTTGAAAAGGCCCGTTCAGCGCACCACAAAATAATTTGTATAGATGGACAGAAGTTGGTAACGCTAATGCATGAGTTTAATGTAGGTATTCAAATTAAAACAACGTATGAAATAAAACAAATTGATGAAGATTTCTTTGATCAACAATAAATAATGTTTCATTTCCCTGAAACAGAATAAAAGTGCAATGTTCCAATTTTGAATAGCAGTTAAGTGCCAATAGATAAGTTATTTTTGAATAACCCGGTCGGCATTTTTGGCAATAAAGGCTTCCCAACCTTTTAAGCCTTTGCTTGTGTTGCCCAAAGGCGATGATGTTTGATAATAGTGACAAAGTGCCACTGCCAAGGCATCGGTGGCATCAAAATATTGCGGCTTTTCTTCAATATTAAGGGTACGTTGCAACATTTTCCATACTTGTTCTTTGTCGGCATTACCATTGCCCGTAATGCTTTGCTTTACTTTTTTGGGGCTGTATTCCGTAACGCCAATACCGGCTTGCATAGCTGCTGCAATTGCCACTCCTTGTGCGCGCCCAAGTTTGAGCATACTTTGTACATTTTTACCAAAAAAAGGAGCTTCAATAGCAAATGTGGTAGGCCTATACAAACGAATTAGTTCGGCTACTTGGGTATGTATTTTTTCTAAGCGTTCGTAAATGTCTTTGTGTTGAGTAAGTTTTAATACATCCATCAGCAACACCCTTGGATTTTTGCCCTCTATTTTTATTAAGGCATAGCCCATTAATTGTGTGCCCGGGTCAATGCCCATGATGATATTACTTGGTTGCATGTACTAGAAGCAGTTTCGGTGCAATAATACTGCAAAATAGTGTGTGTAGCGGTTATTTGTTGTGGCAGATGATTGACGCATTTAGCCTAAACATTTGGCTGAAAAAGTGATGGTTTTCTTAAAATGAGGGTAATTATTGAAGCTTTTGGCCTTTCAGCAATCAACCATTCTGTATATGTTCACTATCTTTTATTTTGTGGCATATTACTTGTTTCTTTGTAACAATTCCTTTTAATAGCCTAGTGACAAGCAAAAGAATAAAAATAGTAACCAATTATGTAGTAGGGCCTTTGCTGTTTGTATGGCTAAGTATAGCTATATACAAGCAAATAATGCAGCAGCAGCATGTACAAGCTTCGTGGAAAGCCATTGTAGCCTCGTTCACAGGGCCGCAAGCGTGGAAGTTTGGTGCAGTAATAGGTTTAATGTTGGCTAATTGGGGAATTGAAGCCCGCAAATGGCAATTGTTGCTACACAATGTGCAGCAAATATCAATAGGGGAGGCATTTAAGGCCATTTTTAGCGGTCAGGCGTTGGCACTAAACACCCCTAATAGAGTAGGCGAATATGCGGGGCGCATTCTTTACTTGCAAGATGGTAATCGGCTGCGCGGCGTAATGTTGCTAATGGTAGCCAATATTAGTCAGTTGATTGTTACGTTTATCATGGGAAGCGTAGGACTATTGCTGATGCAAAACAACATAGCCCATCATTTGCAACAACTACAACAATTACCGGTATACAGTTACAAAATTTTAACAATGTCGGTTTGTGTGTTTACAGTAGTTTTATTGCTGTTTTATTACAATTTGTCGTGGTTGACTTTATTGGCCGAAAAAATATCGTGGATTCGTAAGTATCACTTTTTTATTGAGGAATTAGCAATGCTGCAATCCCGGCATTTGTTGCGAATATTACGGTTGTCTTTTGTTAGATACTTGGTGTTTACATTGCAATACTTATTGTTGTTACAAGTATTTGGCGTACAAATAGTGTGGTGGCAAGCAGCAGCTTTGGTGGGTATACAGTTTTTGGTTTTGGCCATTGTGCCAAGTATAGCCCTTGGGGAGCTAGGTGTACGTGGGCAGATAAGCCTAACACTTTTTGGTATGTTGAGCAACAATTTGGTAGGCATTATTGCCACAAGTGCCGGTATTTGGCTGATTAATTTAATTGTACCTGCCATTGTTGGCAGTATTTGTATAGTAACCATTCGCATTTTTAAACAAAAATCTTTGGCGTGAAAAAAATAATTAGTTGCCTGCTTACTTTGCCCATTTTGGTAGGGGCTTTGGCTGGGGATGAGTTTTGCAGTATTCGAAATACTGCGTTTACCAATGGGGAAAATATTGGATTTAATATTTATTACAATGTGATAGGCTTGTATGTAAATGCAGGCAGTGCCAATTTTTCTGTCAACATAGAACCACTTAACAATAAGCCAGTGTACCATATTGTAGGGTTGGGGAATAGCAATAGCAGCTACGATTGGATTTTTAAGGTGCGCGATAAATACGAAAGCTTTATCGACACCAACACCTTGCAACCCTATAAGTTTTTACGTAATGTAGACGAAGGCGGATATAAGATAAATGAAAATGTTACGTTTAATAGACAAGCTAATACGGCCACTTCAGCAAAAGGCACCTTTAAGGTACCCAATTGTATTCAGGATGTATTGAGTAGCATTTATTATGCAAGAAATATAGACTTTTCTAAATACAAGCCCGACGACAAAATACCTTTTAGTATGTTTTTAGACAACGAAGTGCATGGTTTGTATATTAAATATTTAGGAAAAGAAATTGTAAAAACCCGCTACGGAAAATTCAGGGCCATTAAGTTTAAGCCCTTACTTGTAAAAGGAACTATTTTTCAAGGGGGTGAGAAAATGACCGTTTGGGTTAGTGACGACCAAAACCACGTACCACTGCGAATTGAAAGCCCAATAGTGGTAGGAAGCATTAAAGTGGACATGATGCACTACCAAAATTTAAGATATCCCCTCAGTGCTGCCATTAGTTTAAAGTAATAAAAAATAAGAACATTACACTCGCGAATGCTATGAATGTTGTTTGGATTGTTGCTTTACAATGCGCATCAATAGCACAATGCCAAGAATAAAAAAAGTACCTAAGGTTAAAACAGAATTTCGCTGCGAGCCAGTTAACTCGTTAATAATTCCAAAACTAAACATGCCAAATACAATAGATAGCTTTTCGGTTACGTCGTAAAAGCTAAAGAAAGAGGTGGTGTCTTTTGTTTCGGGCATCAATTTGCTGTAAGTACTACGACTAAGCGATTGAATGCCACCCATTACAAAACCCACAATTGTGGCTAAGGTATAGAACAAATAAATACCGTTTCGAGGTACGCAATAAGCAAAAATGGAAATGCCAACCCAAACGCTAACGGTAAATATCAACGCTTTAAAGTTGCCAACCTTATCCGATAATTTCGCTATTAAATAAGCGCCTGCTATGGCTACCAACTGAATAATTAAAATTGAAACAATCAAGTTGGTAGTAGGAATATTGAGTTCGCTTTTGCCGTACATGGTAGCAGCTAACATAATGGTTTGTACCCCCATGTTGTAGCAAAAAAAAGCGCCAAGATAGTTTTTGAGTACGGGCAGTTTTTTAACTTGTTGCCAAACCACTAACAACTCTTTGTAACCATTAAATAACAATCCATGATTGCTACTAGCCGCAGTATTGGTATTGGCAGGTAAACGGCCAATTGCCCACTGTCCAAATCCAAACCACCGAGTACCCACTAATACAAAAGATAAGCGCGACGCTTCACCTTTACTGATGCCAAATTTGTCGGGCATTAATACAAAAACAAAACAAATGATTTGCAAAGCCATGCTGCCAATATAGCCTCGTACATAGCCTTTTGCACTAATGTCATCTCTATCTTCGGGTGCGGCAATTTCGGGTAAGTATGAGTTGTAAAAAACCAAACTACCCCAAAAGCCAACACAAGAAACCAAAATGCCGCCTAAGCCAACAATCAAATTGCTGCCAGTAAAAAAATCCAAGCTGCAGCATGCCACACTGCCCATAGTACAAAAAAAGCGCAAGAATAATTTTTTATTACCTCTGAAATCGGCAATTGACGATAGTATTGGGCTCGTGAAGGCGACTAATAAAAAGGCAATAGCCAAAACATAGTCGTACAAAGAGGTATTTACAAATGTACCTCCCAAAAACGATACTTTGTCGTTCAGGCTTTCATCATTACCATCGCCGGTTACAGCTTCAAAGTAAGCCGGGAAAATGGTGGCAGTCATCACCAAACTATACACACTATTGGCCCAATCGTACATGGCCCAACCATTAATTACTTTTTTAGAGGCGGTTTGCATACATTGTTGGCTTTAAACAATAATGGGGTATTGAAAAGTGGGTTTTAATGAATGGTATTGGTATAAATAAGGGCCAATACAGCAATACCCAAAACAATACGATACCACCCAAATACTTTAAATCCATGCTTTTGCAAATAGCTGATAAAAAATTTAATAGCCAACAAAGCCACTATGTACGACACCACAGCCCCAATACCCAAGGTTATAAAATTGTCCTTCACCAACACTTCCGGGTGTTCTTGGTATACATCCAACATACTTTTGGCACTTGCCGCAAACATGGTAGGCACTGCTAGGAAAAAAGAAAACTCAGCGGCTAATCCACGGGTTAGCTTTTGACTCATACCGCCTATAATGGTAGCAGCACTACGGCTTAAACCGGGAAATAAAATGGCCAACACCTGAAAACAGCCAATGATGAATGCTTTTTTATTGCTAATGTCCTCTTCTTGGGCTAAGTGGTTATTGGTAAATAGCTTGTCGATGAATAACAAAACAATTCCCCCTACAATCATCACAATGGCAATAAATACCAAGTTGTCCAAGGCTGCGTCAATGTGTTTTTTTAATAAAGCACCAAACAAAAGTGCCGGAATAACTGCAATGATGAGTTTGATGTACAAATTCAACTTACTAAAATCAAAAAACTTACGCCAATAAATTGTTACTACCGATAATATGGCTGCAAGTTGTATCACTACTTCAAACATATCGGTAAAAGCATTGGGCTGCACACCAATTAAGGGGTTGGTAATTTTCATATGCGCCGTACTGCTGATAGGCAGAAATTCGGTAAGGCCTTCTACAATGGCAATGATAATGGCTTTTAAAGTATCCATAAAGATTGGTTTGGGCTAATTATTAAAATAGCGATGAAAATTCATCGCTATTTACTGATATACAAATGGGTTTATTTTGATTTTTTAAAGATGGCAAATACTTGTACCAATAAACCTGCTACAATTAAAATAGGTGCCACCGTAATACGTACCGTACTGTACACTACATTTTCGTCAAAAACATTGGGATTTTCATTTTTACCACCGCTCATTAAAAACATGCCTATAGCAATGATAGCGGCGCCAATGGCCATCCATACATAGTTATTATTGTTGAACAAAGGAGGTAAAGAAGTATTTTTTTTAGTGCTCATGGCTTGTGTGCTTTTATAAAGAGTTGCAATATAGATAAAGTGTGCCTTAAATGCTCAATAGCACACAATAATATTTGGTAAAAGATAGGACAGTATACCAAGATAAACCCCTTTCCTTTATCTTCACTATTCAACAACTTTAATCAAGTTACATTCGTTTTTCTCCACCATTAATAGTAATTATGCAATTACCATTGTACCAAATTGATGCTTTTACCAACCATGTTTTTGGAGGTAATCCCGCTTGTGTAGTGCCTTTAACCGAGTGGTTGCCCGATGCCACTTTATTGCAAATAGCAAGCGAAAATGCAGTAGCCGAAACAGCCTTTTTTGTGCCAACACCAAACGGATACCATTTACGGTGGTTTACGCCCGAAATGGAAATGGATTTGTGCGGTCATGCTACTTTGGCAGCGGCACATTGCATTGTTACACAATTGCAGAATACGGCACAAACCCTACATTTTGAAACGCTAAGCGGCACACTCACCGTTACTCGAAACCAATCATTGTATGTACTCAATTTTCCTACACGTATGCCCGAACCAACTACGCTGCCAAATACAATTGCTCGAGCATTGAATATACAGCCAAAAGAGGTGTTGAAAGCTCGTGATTACATGTTGGTGTACGATTCTGAGGCAGATATCCGCAATGTCGTTGTCAATAGGGCATTGTTCGACGAAGTGCAGTTGGGAACAGGTGGTGTTATAGTAACAGCTCGCGGAACAGAGAGCGATTTTGTTTCTCGCTTTTTTGTGCCTAATGCAGCAGCTATGGAAGATCCCGTAACCGGCTCGGCCCATTGTAGTTTAATTCCTTATTGGGCGGAGCAACTCAACAAAACGGAACTACTAGCTTATCAATTATCTAGCAGAGTGGGAAAATTGTTTTGCACGCATCTCAAAGACAGGGTATTGATTGCCGGCGAAGCCAAAACCTATTCGGTTGGAACTTTGTATTTGGATAAGTAATGATTGTTTCAAAATAGGTTTAATCTTCACAATATTTCTTTTTTAGAAGCTGAGCAAATAACAACTTTATTGGGCTGCGGTCCCGCTATCCGCTATTACTCCGCCACAAAGCCCCACACACAAGGCTTCAGCGGTGTAGCCGCTGCTATCGGGGCTAATTGTTGGGCCTACGAAACACCTATTGGGCTGTTTAAAAACCAAAGCAACATAACAAGTAACTAAATGCTCAAACGTAAAAAAGGAGACTATACAAGAAGGCGTTTTGTCTTCCTGTATAGCCTCCTTTTAGATAAGTAATTACTTGTGGAATGTATAGTGTGCGTTATCGATTATCTACTTGCATTTATCCAGAACGATAAGTCTGTTGCAATAGTAGAATCAGATGGAGGTATTTTGAATTCGGTACTTAATTGTAGTTTCTTATTGGTAAGTATGGTTACCGAAAATTGGCTTTCGTTAGCTAATTCGGTAGGAAATGGTTCGGCAAATAAATGGGGCATTAAAAGGGTCAATTTATTGTTTTCTATTTTGTAGTCAATAGAATCTAGCGTAGC
>JAIXOS010000421.1 GCA_027486695.1 Chitinophagaceae bacterium
CTCAACAATCAATTGTTTGAAAAAAAGGTAAAGGGTTTATCGGCCAAAAACTATCAATTCAAAGACACATCGCACATTAGCGACTCCTTGAAAACCCATCCTGAATGCGAAGCAAGATATCATGCAACTTCCCAATACAACACGGAATCAAGCAACCTGACTCCCGTGCCTGATAACATTAAGGAACTCGCCAACAAAATATTGATTTTCAACCTTTTTGACAATTTAAACCTTACGGCTTGTCTGTACCGGATTTTACAAATCAAAGACAAAGGCAATACAGATAGCTGGTACGATTTTATGCTACACAATGTATTTTTTGGTTTGCAGTATTCATCGCGAAAACTAAATAGGTTTAATGCGATTGATGTTAAACCCAAAGAGTTTATTTGCAAAACCTATCAGCAATTGCAAACTTATTTGGAGCAAGTGCCCAATGAAGAAATTGACAATTTGCTTGTTCAACTTGGCAATTGTAACTATTGGCAACAGCTAAGTGCCGACGAAAAGGCATTTAAAGTATTTGCAAAAGACATCAATCTTGCCTTTTCCCAAGCGGAAACGGCTAAACTACAATCGGCTGCCGCCACACAATTTTTTAAAAATTATCCTGAAAGCATGTATTGCGAAACCGCCAATCATTTTAAATTAAAATAACCACTATGCTAAAAAAAACCAACCTGCTTATTCTCGGTTTGCTGATTACCTGTATTTACAATCTTGTACATGCCCAATCGCGGGTGTTTAAAGATGTGGAAAGCAGTATTTCTACTACGGTACGCACAATAGTGCAAGACAACCACCTGATGGGGTATTTGCTATTTACAGAATTAGAAAAAATTTCGGCCGACTCACTTAACTATCGCATCAATATTTTGGACGAAAACCTAAACGATATCGGAAAAATAGAATTCAAAGATCAAAAACTTGTTTTTCACGACTTGGCTTTTGATGGAGACATTATTTGTCTTGGCTTTTTGAAAAGCAACTTTATTGGCAAAACATATAAACGCAACAAAGAATTTAAAGAAATGTCCCAAAACGCCAAAAACAGCGTTTATCTGCAATTTTTGAACCTTGAGGGCAAAATCATAAAGAAAATTGACAAAAGTGTCGAAATCAATAATAAGAGTTTTTATAACTTCTCGCTCAAATTACAGGAGTGTGAAGCATCGTTGCCCAACGGATTACAAATTACCAACTTACCTCAAAAAGGTTTTGCTTGTTTTTACAGCGATTTGAACAACAATTTATTATACAACTTTTCATCTACCGGCGAGGAAGCTTGGTCTAAAAAAGTAGCCAATCATAACAAATTCCATCTATTAACACACAACAACAAATACCTCTATTTATTATCTAGCGAACCACTAAATTATTTCAATAGAACCTACACCATAAGCGGATTTAACATTACCGATGGTAAAGCACACACCCCATATCCATTAGTTGATGAGTCGGATAAGGTACTGCGTATTTTAAATATACAAAACGACCCGATAAGCAACAACCTTTGCATTTCCGGCAATGTATATAATAAAAAAGCTAAATTCATATTTAATGATGTAGCAAGCTATACTAAAAATCAAATAATCGGTACGTTTACAACAACATTTAAAGGTGAAAAAAAGAGTGACATCAACACCAAATACAATTATTGGAACGACAAATCAATGATGCCGTTGATGTCGTCCAAAGGACGTATTGAACAAGAAAAAGCCTATTTTACCTACAGCAATGCTTTTGTTGACCACAAAGGCGACACTTATTTTGCCGGTTCAAAACTGATTAAAAAAACAAGAACGGGATTAATTATTTCCAGTATATTACTAGCGCCAACATTATATGTACCTATGGTCTTGGCCCTGAAAGGCACTTATAAATACAAATGTACTGACGCTATGTTACTGAAACAAAACAGCAAAGGAGAGCTATCTGTAGCTACTACCATTCCACTTACACACACTTCGGGTTATACGTCAAGAAACAACATAAAGAGCGAAGAACTATTTTCTAGAACCTTTACCCATTTAGCTGATGAAAGTGCACAAAAAGACTATTTGATATTAAAAGACGAAAAAAATTATGTTATTTACAATGTAACCGAACAAAAAGTTGTAAAAACCATTCCCCGTAAAGAAAGTAAAAACAATTATTACGGAGTATATCCCGCCAAAGAAGGACATATTATGATTTCAGAATACAACGAGAAAGAAAAAACACGCAGGTTGTCCATTGAAATGATTCAATAAAACCCCCTTTGTACAATAATATCTTGTAAGCGGTCGGCCAACGACCGCTTTTTTTGGCTACCTTCCTGCACACAAAACTTCATTGTTACTAACAATCCCAACCATGAAAATTGCTTTTTTTTCTGCCCAAGCATACGACAAACAGTTTTTTGACCAATTCAATGAGTCATTACATTTCAACATTCAATATTTCGAAACCCAATTGAACGAACAAACTGTACAGCTAATTGACGAGGCCGATGCCGTTTGCGTATTTGTAAACGACGTGGTAAATGCCAATGTGTGTACAGTATTGGCACAAAAAGGCGTTTCCATTATTGCTTTGCGCTGTGCGGGCTTTAACAATATTGCCATAGACCAAGCCAAACAACTTGGCTTGAAAGTGTGTAGAGTACCGGCTTACAGCCCCGAAGCCGTAGCCGAACATGCAGTAGCCATGCTACTTACCTTAAACAGAAAAACACACAAGGCCTACAACCGGGTACGCGAACAAAATTTTAGCCTGAATGGCTTATTGGGTTTTGACTTACATGGAAAAACCGTAGGCGTTATTGGCACAGGCAATATTGGCATCGCATTTTGCAAAATCATGTTGGGCTTTGGCTGTAAAGTAATGGCCTTCGATTTGATAGCCAATAAAATGCTTGAAGCATTGGGCGTTACCTATCATCCGTTAATCGATATTTTCAAAGAAGCAGATGTTATTTCGCTCCACTGCCCATTAAACGAACAAACGCATCACTTGATTAATGAACATACCTTACACTTAATGAAAAAAGGAGTAACCCTCATTAATACAAGTCGTGGCGGTTTGATAGATACCAAAGCCGTAATTGCTAAGTTGAAAAGTGGCCGTTTGGGCAATTTAGGAATAGATGTGTACGAACAGGAAGAAAAGCTCTTTTTTAGAGATTTGAGTTCAAACATTATTCAAGACGATGACATACAACGGTTAATGAGCTTTCCCAATGTGTTAATTACCGCACACCAAGCATTTTTTACCAACGAAGCACTTAGCCAAATTGCCCACACCACCCTTACCAATATAAATACACTTTTGCAACAACAACCTTTGACCATTAAAGGTGCTTTGGTGGTTTAAATGGACAAAAAAAAAAAAAAAAGGTACAAACAGCTTGTAATAAACACATGAAAACCAATGCTGCATTTCGTACAATCACCTCTTGGTTTCCGGTTGGCATGTGTGTCAATTGAATATGGAGGGTGGGCATCTTTAAAAAATGGTCAACATTCAAGCGGCCCAATACGCAATGTTTATTGTAAACATGCGCCTTGCTATACTATTTTTTTCATTTGCATGAACATGCCATTTGCTTGTAAAGTTCATTTCAAAAAAAGAGCGATTAACCGTTTTGTAAATTGCGTAATCAAAAAAAATGTCAGTTTACACTTTTGTAAATTCACTTTTGTAAATTTCGTTTAATTTACAAAAGTGAATTTACAAAATAGGCAGCCCTTTAAGGCTTGGCTTGCCTCTACCATTTATCTAGCCGAATGCCCTTCCCGAATTTTAAATAGCTTCTTAACGTGGTGTATCAAAAAAATAAATGACTTTTACACCCTTGAACAAAGGAAATACTTGGTGTACGCATGAAGAAGGTTAAATATTATTACAACACACATACACTTCGCTTTGAAAAAATAGAAACGCCCTTTCGGGTACGTTTACTTCAGGTTATTGGCTTTGTTGCCGCTTCTATTGTTACTGCCTTTTTGATTGTAGCCATCACGTTTAGGTATGTAGATAGCCCAAAAGAAAAATTAATGCGCCAAGAAAATGAAGAATACAAAGACAATTACAAGCTACTAAAAGAGCGCATTACCCAACTAGAACTGCAAATGGATGAGCTAGAAAACAGGGATAACAATGTGTACAGAAGCATTTTTGAAGCCACCCCTATACCGGATAGTGCCCGTACCAAAGACATAGAAACCCGTAAAGAAGTAAAATTGGTAATGGCTATGGGCGAAGTAGAACTGATACAAGGCATGGGTAACCAACTGAACAATTTAAGC
>JAIXOS010000050.1 GCA_027486695.1 Chitinophagaceae bacterium
CTTCAACAATTACGCGCAATTCTCTACCTGCTTGAATAGCATAAGCTTTCTCTACTCCTTGGTAGGCTGTAGCCAAATTTTCGAGGTCTTTAATTCTTTGCAAGTATTGCTGCATGATTTCTCGTCTAGCACCGGGGCGCGCGCCGCTAATAGCATCGCAGGCTTGTACAATTGGAGAAATAACAAACAACATTTCCATTTCATCGTGGTGCGCACCTATTGCATTCACAATTGCAGGATTTTCACCATATTTTTCTGCCCATTTAGCACCTAACAATGCGTGGCTCAATTCGCTTTCTTCGTCGGGCACTTTACCAATATCGTGCAGTAAGCCCGCACGTTTAGCCAATTTGGGGTTTAAGCCCAATTCAGCTGCCATAATACCGCACAAATTTGCCGTTTCGCGACTGTGCATCAATAGATTTTGACCGTATGAACTTCTGAAGCGCATTCTACCAATCATTCTAACCAATTCTTTGTGTAGGCCATGTATGCCTAACTCTAGTACTGTTCTTTCGCCTATTTCGGCTACTTGTTCTTCTAACTGACGGCGGGTTTTTTCTACCACTTCCTCAATACGTGCCGGATGAATACGGCCGTCGGTAACCAAACGCTGTAAACTTAACCGAGCAATTTCTCTGCGTAATGGATCGAATGAAGACAAAATAATTGCTTCAGGAGTATCATCTACTATCAAATCGACACCTGTAGCGGCTTCAATAGCGCGAATATTGCGCCCTTCTCTACCAATAATTTGTCCTTTCACCTCGTCGGTTTCCAAATTAAACACAGTCACCGTGTTTTCGATGGTTTGTTCAGCAGCCGTACGTTGGATGGTTTGTATAACTATTTTACGTGCTTCTTTATTGGCTTTTATTTTAGCATCTTCAATAATTTCTTGCTGCAAAGTCAATGCTTGCGATTTTGCATCTTGCGTAATACTTTCTATTAGCTGCGTTTTAGCTTCTTCAGCAGTAAGACCAGCAACTTTTTCGAGCCTACGAATGTGTTCTTCTTGGTGTTTTTCCAACTCGGTTCTTTTTTGACCCACTACTTCGAGTTGTTTGGTCAAATTTTCCTTAATTACCTCGTTTTCTTTGGCTTGTTTATCTAAATGTGCCTCTTTTTGTACAATAGCAGTTTCCTTTTGTGAAGTAGCAATTTCTTTTTGTTTGATGCGATTTTCCGCTTCATTCATTTTTCTGTTGCGCTCCAACACATCTTTATCGTATTCTGCTTTTAGCTGTACAAATTTTTCTTTTGCTTCAAGCAGTTTTTCTTTTTTTAAGCTTTCTGCTTTCAGTTCTGCCTCTTTTAGTATGTTTTGCGCTTTGAGTTCGGCTTCGTCTACTAAAATTTGGGTGTTTTTATTATTGCTGACGCGTCCTGCAAAAAAGCCGGCTATTAATGCAATGACTCCAATTATAATTAACATTAGTGTGTTGTCCATTTGTTTGGCAAGTTTTTTTGTTTAGTTCTAAATCATTCAGTTCTTACACACCGCCTATTGTTAGCATAACAACAAGGACGGTGGGCGAAGATAATTAAATATGATTTTACAAACGATGTGATTTAAAAATGATTTTAGTGTCGCTAAAAAGCCGCATTACTGCTACGTTTATTGGCTACAATGCTTTTTCTATTTGCTTCTCTAAATGAGCAAGTTTTACTGATACATCATTTAAAGCTACAAGATGTTCGTTTTGTTTGGTTTGTTCCGTGGCCAACCAAATTAACACCATGCTAATATAATCTTGCATGTCTTTTCCTGAAAAATTGGTTTTAAATTCTACAATTTTTTCGTTGATAATTTTTACGGTTTTCCTAACCACTTCTTCATTGTCTACAGTTACTTTAATCCGGTACGTTCTATCGCCAATAGGTATATTGACCGGTATCAATTCATTGCTCATGTTAAGTATTTAACAGCGTTAAACATTTTTCAATTTCCTTCAAATAGCCATCAATTCTTTTTTCGAGCAGTTGCTTTTCTACGGTGTTTGTTGTTGGACTTTGCAACTGTAGGGCAGCATTCTTTTGCTCCAATGTTGTAATTAGGCTTTGTTGCTGCACAATTATTTCCTGCGCCTTGTCTAATTCTTTTTGTGTCTGCACATAATTTTTCAACAGTTGCTGTTGGTTTTTCAGCAATTGCGATACTTTTTGTTGCAGCGATTGTAGCTGGGCTTCTACATGCATAATTTTTACACTAAATTATTTCCTAATAATGGCTTCAAGATCTTTTTCAAAGATGGCAATAAGTGTTTGCATCATGCTATCGGTTTCCTTGTCGGTCAATGTTTTGGATTCGTCTAAAAAACTAAAATTAATGGCCACCGATTTTTTATTGATTCCCAACTTATCATTCTCAAAAACATCAAACAAACGTACAGCTTGCAATTTATCCAATTTCGCTTTTTGAATACTTGCTTCAATTGTTGCGTAAGTAATACTTTGATCAATTACCAATGCCAAATCGCGCTGTACCACCGGAAATTTCGGTACTTCTTTGTAAGTGATTTTTTTTCGTGTAGCTGCTTGCAACAAAGCTTCGTAATCAAAATCGATAAAGTATACCGACTGTTTAATGTCGAATCCGGCCAACTTTTGCTTACCAACCTGCACAATAGTACCTAATTGCTGCTTTTTGGTAGCTATTGTTAATGTTAAAGCATGTTCAGAGTTGGTTTGGGTAAAAGAAGCATCAGCAATACCACACAAGGCTAATACCGCTTCTGCGTATCCTTTAGCCGAAAAAAAGTCTTGTGGCACTTGTTTATTTCGCCAACCATCTTCATGATTATTACCCGTAATATACATTGCCAAATGCTCTACTTCGTAGTAATTGGCTGTTGCTTTTGCATGGTAAGTTTTACCAAACTCAAAAAACTGCAGATTGCTGATTCTACGATTGATATTGTACGACAAACACTCAAGTCCTGTTTCTAAAATGGAAGGGCGCATAACATCTAAATCGGCACTAAGACTGTTGAGCATGCTAACCGAATGAGCTATTACTTCGGGGGTAAAGTATTTACTGTTAGTGATGGAGTTTGTAAATATTTCGTTGAACCCCTTTCCTACCAAGTAGGTAGCAATTTTTTCACGCAAAGCATCTTTAACAGTCAGCGCTTCTACCGATGGCGAAATACTGATAGTAGTAGGGATAGCAATGTTATCTAAGCCATCTATGCGAATAACTTCTTCCACCAAATCTGCCGGCAATGAAATGTCGGGCTTACAAAATGGCACAGCTACCGTAATTTGGTCATCGTTTTGTGCTACAATTTCAAAACCCAATACCGAAAACAAATTGCTAACCGATTGTGGTGCATACTTTTTACCACTCAGTTTTGTTAAATAGGCGTAAGTAAGCGTTACCTGCGTACGAGCTTTTGGAATCGGATACACATCAATAGTTGGGCTGCTAATACTACCACCTGCCACTTGCAATATCAATTGTGCCGCCCTATGCAAAACGGAAACAGTATTAGAAATATCCACCCCTTTTTCAAAACGGGTTGCTGCATCGGTACGCAAACCATGCTTAACAGAGGTTTTGCGAATACCCACCGCCGCAAAGCAAGCACTTTCTAAAAAAATAGATGTGGTACTTGGATTAACACCACTATCCCTACCTCCAAATACTCCTGCCAAACAAAGTGGTTGATTGAGGTTGTCACAAATAAGCAGATCGTCGGCCAACAAACGACGTTCTTTACCATCTAGTGAAACAAACAGCGTGTCTTGGGGTAAGTTTTTCACCCGAATATGCCTGCCGGCAATTGCAGCGGCATCGAAGGCATGCAACGGTTGCCCAGTTTCGTGCAGTACGTAGTTGGTAACATCTACAATATTATTAATTGGTCTCAATCCAATAGCTTGCAGCCTATTTTTGAGCCATTCCGGCGATTCACCAACGGTTACACCACTAATACTGAGGCCACTGTATCGAGGACAAGCCTTCTCATTTTCGATGGTAACCTCAAAAGGCAATGTATTCAACACATTGTTTGGCAGAGCCAAATAAGGCGTTTTGGGTCGCAATTCCGCTTGTTGGTGATACGATAAATACGCACAAACATCTTTGGCTACTCCTAAATGGCTCATGGCATCCATTCTATTAGGCGTAAGTCCAATTTCGTAAATAACGTCGGAGTACGAGCCAAAATAATCGCTTGCCAATGTACCGGGCACTAAATTTTCGGGCAGCACCAATATGCCCTCATGGCTGCTGCCTAAACCAATTTCGTCTTCGGCACACAACATACCAAAACTTTCCACGCCCCTTATTTTGGCCACACGCATGGTTAAAGGTTCGCCCGATGTGGGGTAAATGGTGGAACCTACCGTTGCCACAACTACTTTTTGTCCAACTGCTACGTTAGCAGCCCCACAAACAATTTGTAAAGGCTCAGCACCACCCACCTGCACTTGCGTTATTTTCAATTTATCGGCATTTGGATGTGGCTCGCATTGAAGCACTTCGCCTATTACCAATCCTTTCAGTCCGCCCTTGCAGCTTTCGTATGTTTCCATACTTTCCACCTCTAAACCAATAGAAGTTAGAATAGTAGAAAGGGTATGGGTATCGATGGTTGAAGGAAGGTATTCGCTTAACCAATTGTAACTAATGGTCATATTAAAAACGATAATTTAAAGTGCAAATATAGTTGAATGGCCAAACCCTAGCCGATAGTTTGCAGCATTTAATTAATTGCTCATGCCTGCCCTATCAAAAATAGAGAATGGCAACTACCCACAAAAGCGAGTAACTTGTATAATGTATACACTTTTTCGATGGCTGTAATCCTATCTTTTTTCGCTTAAAAAGGAACAAATTAAAATAAAAACTTAAACAATATTCACTATCAAAGTGTCTTGATTTGTGTTCGCTACACCCTGCAAAAAAGGACGAAAGCCCGTAGTTGTTTTGGTGTACCGTGCTCCAAAAAGTTCAAATTTCTTTGTACACAACTTTATGTGAAAAGCGGGGTGTAAAAAGCGGAAAACTTTTCTTTTTAGGGTATAACCACCATTATTTATGTGCATAACTTGGTTTATGCTGTGTATTGTTGGCGCATTACATGTGGATTAAATTTGATTGCGAAAAATTTTTTGTTACAAAAAAACTGACTCATATTCGCTCTCCTTCCAAACTGGTTTAACAATTTGGTAACACTTAAAACCTAATCACATAACAACAATCCACTAACTGTAAGTAAATTAAAAAAATGGATTTAACGAGCTTGAATAAAGACAGAAAACGCAGAAAACCTACCATTGATGTTAGCACGTTGATGTACGGAAAAATACCCCCTCAGGCAAGAGAACTTGAGGAAGCCGTACTAGGTGCTATCATGCTCGAAAAAAGCGCTTTTGATACGGTTAGCGAATTATTGAAGCCCGAATGTTTTTACGTAGAAGCACATGAACATATTTTTAGATGCATGCAAGCCCTACAGCAAAAAAGCATGCCTATAGATATTTTAACGGTTGTTGAAGAACTAAAATTTAAAGAATTACTAGATGTTGTAGGTGGCCCTTATTTTGTTACCAAACTCACCAATGCGGTTGTTAGTACCGCCAATATTGAAGCACATGCTCGTATTGTATTGCAAAAATTTATTCAACGAGAATTGATAAAAATCAGTGGCGAAATTATTGGCGATGCCTACGAGGACAGCACCGATGTATTTGACCTATTGGATGATGCAGAAGATAAAATATTTAAAATAACCAACAATTTCCTTAAAACTGACTATAAGGAAATGAGTAGCGCATTGGCAATGGCCGTAACGCGCATCGACGAACTGCGTACACGTACCGATGAAGTATCGGGCGTACCAAGTGGCTTCCCTACGCTCGATAAAATAACTTATGGTTGGCAATCAACCGACTTAATCATCCTTGCTGCACGTCCCGCGGTAGGTAAAACGGCTTTTGCCCTTAACCTTGCCCGCAATGCGGCCCTCAACCCTATTAAACCTACAGCTGTTGGATTTTTTAGTTTAGAAATGAGTGCTAGCCAATTGGTACAACGTATTTTGAGTGCCGAAAGCGAAATTCCATTAGAAAAAATCAGCCGGGGCAAAATGGAAGATTACGAATACCAACAATTACACAGCAAGGGTATTCGAAAATTAGAAACAGCGCCCATTTATATAGACGATACCGCTGCACTGAATGTGTTTGAATTTAGGGCCAAAGCACGCAGACTGGTAAACAAGCACCATGTAGGGCTCATCATTATCGACTATCTACAATTGATGAGCGGCTCGAGCGATAATAAAAATGGCAATCGCGAACAAGAAATCAGCACCATTTCGCGCAACCTAAAAGGACTAGCCAAAGAGTTAAACATTCCCATTATTGCACTAAGTCAGTTGAGCCGTGCTGTAGAAACCCGAAAAGAAAGCAAAATACCGCAATTGAGCGATTTGCGTGAATCGGGAGCAATAGAACAAGATGCCGACATGGTTATGTTTATTTATCGTCCGGAATACTACGAGGTAAATGCCAACGAACAAGGCGAAAGCACCAAAGGCGAAACACATATTAGAATAGCCAAACACCGTAATGGTAGCCTCGACAATGTGGTCCTGAGAGCCAACTTGGCCATTCAGCGCTTTTACGATGAAGGCGCAGGCGAATCGAGTAGCCTACCCGGTGGCAATTGGAAACCCGTGGCACCCCCTACCAACCATCCTAACTTTGATGCAGGCGGCGGTGTAAATAGCAGTAACGGGGGTAGTTTTTTTGTTCAAGGAAGCAAAATGAACAACCAACAATTTGATGAAGGTTTTGAGGCCGATCCATTTTAATAAATAATTGGCGGGTGCAAATAATCCATATCCTGCATCACGCCCATAAATACGGTTACGCATGGCTTTGCCCTATTTTTATGAACCCAACATCGGCACTACGGGAACCTTAGTACTCAGCGAAGAAACAAGCAAACACTGTGTACAAGTATTGCGCATGCAAAATGGCGAAGCGTTGCAACTAACCGACGGACTTGGAAACCTTTTTTCCGCAAGCATTGCCGATGCACACAAACGGCATTGCACCGTTCATATTCAACAAAAGCAATTTGTCGAGCGCCAATTAAAAGAAATACATATCGGCATTTCACTGCTCAAAAATGCCGCCCGATTGGAGTGGTTTTTAGAAAAAGCTACCGAAATAGGCGTTGCCGAAATTATTCCACTACTTTGTCAGCGTACCGAAAAACAACATTTTAGGTACGACCGTATGCAAAACATTTTAATTGCCGCCATGCTCCAAAGCCAGCAAACTTGGTTACCCGTTCTGCATGCACCCACTCCATTTGCCCAAGTAGTTGCCAATTCTCAAGCGGGCATCCAACGCCTCATTGCCCATTGCGAACCAAGCAACAAAACAGCTTTACCACAACTCAACATACAACAACAAGTACAACTGCTCATTGGACCGGAAGGCGATTTTTCTCCAACCGAAATCGAATCTGCGTTGTTACAACAATTTACTGCCGTTTCGCTTGGCAGCACCCGCTTACGAACCGAAACTGCCGGTGTGGTGGCTGCCACTTTACTAGCCAATTACTAAGTTTTTGTTTACATTTTCGGTTCTACAGAATGTATTCACCATTCAAAGGGCGATTCTTTTGTACTGCTGTTTATACTCCATTGACTATTTTCTTCCGCACTAGAATTTTTTTTGGGGCGTTCCCCTTCGGGTCGGGCCTTTTGCTTTTACTCCTCGCCGCCACCTTTCAGGATGTCGGCTGTGGGGTAACCGC
>JAIXOS010000028.1 GCA_027486695.1 Chitinophagaceae bacterium
AACGAGAGCATCCTCAAAAGTTAGTTATCGCTTCGTGGGTAGAGACTGCTTCGTACCTCGCAGTGACGGAAAAAAATGAGCTGTTCCTTCGTAGGAATCATCCAAGGGTGTACCGTCATTGCGACGCAGGAAGCAATCTGTTGTTTCGGAGTTGGGAAAATTGAACCACAAGGGGGTTGGAGCTGTTGCCAAAAAAACCTAAAAGCAAGATGTAAAGCGCCTAACGTAGGCACTTAGCAATTGTACAAAAAGAGTAAAACAGCCACATTCAATTCTATCAACCAAAAGGAACATACTTCGATTGTTCTAATCGCTTTAGCATTTATTTTTAAACTTTTATATATGCGCATACTCATAGTCATGGATCCCGGTATTCCGGTCCCCCCGGTTGGATATGGAGGGATAGAAAGAATAGTAGCATTATTGGCTGTAGAGTACCAACAATTGGGGCATCAGGTAGATTTGATTGCTTCGGAGGGTTCCTATATTGAAGGGTGTAGCTTATTTCCTAGCGGTAAAGAAGGCTTCCCTCCAGGGAAAAAAGAAATGAATAAAGCAATATTCCGCGTTTGGAAATTACTTATTGAGAAAAGGAACCAATATGATCTGGTTCATAACTTTGGTAGATTGTTGTATTTATTACCGATTCTTAATAATCGCGTTAAAAAAATTCAGTGTTATCAACGGGAAATAACGACCAAAAATATAGAGTGGATTACCCATTTGCCTAATAAAAATTTGGTTTTTAGTGGTTGCAGTGCCAATTTGATTGAAAGGGCTAACCCACCCGGTAAATGGATAGCAATACATAATGCCGTAAACTTTAGCCAATACTCACTTGAGGCAGAAGTGGAAATAAAAGCGCCACTTATTTTTTTGGGCAGGATAGAGAGAATAAAAGGATGTCACACCGCAATTCAGGTAGCAAGACAAACCAATAACAAACTCATTATTGCAGGCAATGTTTCTCAACTATCAGATGAATATGCCTATTTTAAAACTGAGATTGAACCGGAAATAGATGGAGAGCAAATTGTATATGTTGGACAGGTAAATGATTTCCAAAAAAACCAATTGTTAGGTTCGGCAAAAGCTTTGTTAATGCCAATAGAATGGAACGAACCCTTTGGTATAGTAATGATAGAAGCAATGGCTTGCGGAACGCCTGTAATTGGATTTAACAAAGGGTCTGTAGCGGAGGTAATCACCAATGGCATAACCGGTTTTATTGTAGAAAACATGGATGAAATGATAGCGAAAGTGGCAGAGGTCCACACAATTGATAGGACAAGTTGCCGGGAGCGGGCACAACAGCAATTTGATGTGCCTGTAGTAGCCCAAGCATATTTGATGTGCCATTGTTAATAGTGAACAACTGATTTTAAAATGAATAAAGCACTCTTCTTATCGAATAGTACGTATTTTGATACTTCAAAAAGAGAGGGAGGGGTTCGAAATTGTACAATGGAGTTCATAGAACTCTTGTCCGCACGTTTTGAATTGATATACTTCCCGGTTAATATAAACATCACCTATTTGTATAGGATTTATGTTAAGTTCGGTTTGAACGATTATGCAGATTACCGCTTGTCCTCTTATGAAGCAGCATTAGGAGCGGTACTAGAAAAGCACGATATAGGTTATGTCTTTCTTAACCTTTCTAACACAGCCCCTTTTGCTGAGTTGATAAAACGGATTACCCATAATAAAGTTAAGGTTTACTTGTGTTCGCATGGAAATGAGTCAGGCGATTATTTACATCAAGTAGTCAAGTTTGGAAATACAGTTGGCACACTCAAGCGCTACTTTAGCTCTTTTACCATTGGTAGCATGCTAAAAAAAGAATCTTTTTGGCGGTTACATTATCTTGATGGTGTGATGTGTGTATCGGAGGTGGAGGAAGCAATAGAAAAATGGATAGGTGCAAAGAAAACCTTTATGGTGCCACGTTTGGTTAAAGCTTATTTTTTAAAATTGGATTTCGTTTTGGGGAGGGTTGGGTTTATGGGCGATTTAAGCCATACGCCCAACTATGAAGGGGTTATTGCCTTATGTAAAGCCTTAGAAAGTAGTCCTTTAGCTGGGCAAATACAAGTTAGACTTGTAGGCGGGCCAGAGAAAATCGGCCACTTAATTAGCGAACAATATCCGTTTGTTCACTACTGCGGCTTTTTGTCAGAAGAGGCAGTAGAAAAAGAGGTGGCAACTTGGTGTCTATTTTTAAACATCGCTTGGTATTACTCTAGGGGTGTGAGTACCAAATTAGGAAAAGCACTTAATTGGGGCTTACCTATTGCAACAACAAGTATCGGATTACGTGGATATAATATTGACTATTCGGGTGTCTGTATTGTGAATACTCCTGAAGAAATGGTGTCATTAATCGAAAATACCGTTTTTCAACCCGAAAAATTGCAGCAAATGTCGGACAATACTAGGAGAATTGTTGTTAACGCACCAGATAGCTTGGCTATTTGGAAGCTAATTGATGCAGCCATTTTTTTTGAGGCGGTTAAATAACTAATTTACTTTTTGTAAATACAATTGTTAATAATTGTCAAAAATATTTTTTTTCAATTGCAATACGTATATATCAAATTTCCCAAAACAGGTTTAGGCAATATGCTTTTGCCATGGGCAAGAGGCATTGTATTTGCTAAAAACAACCATTTACCCTGTATCAATGCAGCTTGGTGGAGTTTTAAGTGGGGCACCTTACTCAGAAGGGAAAGTAGGAATAGACTTTATTGGGGATATTTTAAGGAAACACCACTTTGGAAGCGCTTGTGGATATTGCTGCGCATACAAACAAGCAAGGTTATTTACGAACCCAATGTCCAAAGCATTTGCAGCGAGGGATCTTGTGTGTATGTATTTAATAAAATCATGGTAGAAACGGATTTGTTTGCCCAACTTGAAGACCAGCAGACATACTTATACGAGCAATTATTGCAGACTTTACAACCTACCTTACGCCATAAATTGAACCTGTTAAAGCCACCAGTCATTGGCATGCACATTAGGCGGGGTGACTTTAAAAGGGGTAGTACCATTACACCCAATGCATATTTCATTAATGGCATAAATTTATGCAGGCAAATAGCCGGTAAACAGCTACCGGTAACCGTGTTTTCGGATGCAGCAGCAAGCGAAATTCAGGATATTTTAGATTTGCCTTTTGTTACTTTATCTCCACCGAAAGAGGATGTATTGGATATTTTATTGTTGAGTAAAAGTGATATATTGTTTCTTTCGGCTACTAGTACCTTTAGCTATTGGGCAGGTTTTTTCTCCAATAGTATCGTCATTAGACCCAATTCAGATTGGCTGCCTGAAATTAAAAAAAAGGCCCCTTTGCCTTA